>CATLEQ010000188.1 GCA_949915905.1 uncultured Lachnospiraceae bacterium
GCCCGTAAAGGGCGGTGTTTTACAGAAATCATTATGCCTCATTTTGTGGCTTTGTCAAGGAAGTCATTTACACCAAGATATTCGACAAGAGCCTTCTGGAAGATTTTGGAGCAATTCACGCCGTCTTCGTCCGCCTTTGCCGCCAGCCATGCAGGAAGGGAGAGGGTCTTTTTTACAAATCTGTTGTTTACCCGTTCCCTTATGGGAGGCATGAACACATCGACCAATACTGGCACCTGGTTATTTTCGGGCTTGACATCGGTGATAGGCGTCGGGGCGGGGATTTCGTCATTATCTTGTTCCATGCCCCAGATATGCAGGCCGAGGGCTTCCTTTGCATTTTTTAAAGCCATATCCGTGTCGCCGGCATCTGCGCATGGACAGCAGCCGGGAAAATCTGGAAAATCAATGCAAATCCCGTCGGGATCATACGAAAAAATGGCAACATATGAATATCTGTCTTTTAACATGGGCGTTCCCTCCGATTTTGTGATGTATTAAGGAAGCCGGGGATTATGGGAAGATAACCCCCGATTGTTTTGAAATGCTCTTCAAAGTGCCTATCGGGATGGTCTGTTTTGGGTGGGTCACCGTGACCTTCCCTTTATATACGGGATGCTTGAATTGGTGGTGGTCACCATCACATCCTACTTCATACCAGCCATCCGCTTTTAACATTTTCAGCACTTCCCTTGAAGAATAAGGTCTCATTTCATCCCCTCCTTATGCACATTATTATAATACATAATATATTGCGTGTCAATAAGTAAATACATAACTTACTATGTATTTCAACTCCTTTTGTATCCCCTGGCTTGTGTCTCGGACAGTGTCAACTGATACGCCTTGTCCGGGGTTATGTTACCACAATTGGAACGACTATGGTATTTAATTCAGGTTCGCTATAGCGTAATCTGCTTCCTCCTGGGTGAATTGCTCGCCGTATTCTGAGGTGAGTTGGTCTCTAATTGCTTCTGGCGACATGTCCATCGTATCTTGATAATCTTTGGCCTTTGCCAGTGCGTTGGCATTGTAGTCGGCGATGAGATTGTCAACGGCATATTGTGCTTCTTCCGGAGTGAACTGCTCACCATATTCAGATGTAAGCTGGTCGTATATACCGGCCTTTGACATGTGCATGTTGTCACTGTAGTCTTTTGCCTTTGCCAATGCATTTGCATTCCAATCGGCATTAAGATTGTCGATGGCATATTGTGCCGCTTCGGCGGAAAATTTCTCGCCATACTCTGAAGTGAGTTGGTCATATAGTCCGGCCTTGGACATATGCATCATTTCGTCATATGACTTTGCCTTGTTTAAAGCTGACTTATATTCCCGAGGGATGCTGTCATCTTCCTCTTCCTTTGCTACGTCTTCGTCCTCCTTTTCGCCGAGTACGTTATCAGAGCCCGGATCGGGTGTTTGATTTTCTGACTGCACACTTGGAGTAGAAGGTGTGTTGTCTGGTTTGTCATCTGAATTGCCACCAAACAATTGGAAAAGAATCACGATGACAACGATGGCAATTAAGATGATTTGCCATTTTTTGAGTTGCTTCTTTGGGGCATTCGATGTTTCAGGAGTACTTGTTTCTTGTTTTTTCATGAGTATGTCCTCACTTTCTCGAATCCCGTCGCCAAGAAAGACACCTTATATATAATCGCAAATGCGGTTATACCTTTTTTTGTGGGATAAATCATCCCATATGTATTTATATATCGTTTGAACTTTCGTCTTGCCCTTTAGGGGCTGCTATTCGTTTACCGCGCAGCTTCCAAGTGACTTTTTTTAATTAAGTAATTTGATAATATGTGTGTTTATCTTTATAAAATATAAGAGCCGATAATTTGTCCGATTTTCACAATGTCACTTTCGCCGGTAAACTCAAATTTTACAAGACCAACACCGCTGAACCAAAGTTCCAGCTCACTATCCACATCAAATACACCCGCTGTTTCAACGGAAAACACTTGTATTTTAGAATATGGAAGAGAGGTATAATCTTTTTTCTTTCCGGTTACCCCTTGCACGTTTAACGAGATTACTCGCTTGTTTGTAAATGTTACGGAGTCACGCATCCCCTTATAAGTTCCGATTATGGTTTCGCCATCAATCAAAAGCTGCTCTACTTCTTTAATAACCCCGTCTACTTTTTTGAGTTTGAAAAAACTCCCATTCTTGAAATCAATCATTTCAACACATCCTTTCTTTAATCCGTCCACTAAGAAAGACACCTTATATATAATCGCTAACGCGGTTATACCGTTTATAATGGGAGAAATTCTCCTATATGTACATTAAATCTTGTTTGGGCCTTTATCTTGCTTGGATCCGTCCGCTACTCGTTCGCCGCCGCGTCCATGTCGCCGTCGCCGGTGGTACTCGAAGCAGATGGTTCCGTTCGCCGCGCAGCCTTGGAGCGACTTTTTTTATATTCGGCTTCCAATTCCTCGACCGTCGGTTCGTCCGAGGTTTGCGCCCGCGCAATTCCCTCGCCGTCCGCCAGTTCCAAGAGCTTCTTCTCTAGCAGCTCCCACTCGTGGTCGGTCAGGCGCATCATCATGTTGACGAACCGCTTCTTGAATGAGGCGGAATCGCCGGAGAACGCCGTGCCTGCCCATTCGGTCAGCTCCGTCTCCATGTCCTTCGGTTCGAGCATGTCGCCCTTGCCAGTGGTAAGCCATTCATAATTGACACCGAACTCTCGACTGATGGACTTGGCCATTTGGTCAGTGAGATTATTTATACCATTTTCAATTCGACTGATGGTTTGTTTGGTAACGCCAAGTTTTTCTCCGAATTTATCAAGAGTGAGGCCGTGCGACGTTCTTACTTCTTTTACACGTTCACCACATGTCACTGTGTTTCACCTCCTTTGTTTCTTAGAGCATAGCACATACTGAAGCAAAAATCAATAGAAAAGTTCCGTACAGTGACAAAAAGGTGTTGACAAAGTAAATTATAGTGACTATAATGTAACCATACGGAACGGGAGAGGAGGTGAGGAAAACGAGAAAACCAAGAGAGCCGCTGGACTTGGACGGGACGCTGAGAAGGACGTACGTTGCACTGGCACTCTCAATACTTTCGCTATTGCTGGAAATAGCGAAAGTATTGAAAGGATAACCAAGCGTCAAGGGAAAAAAGAGTGGAGACGGAGAGAATCCACGCCGATGCAAGGAGAGGAGGTGGGAAACGATGGAAGAGGAAAGCATCATTAAAAAGGATGAGGTTCGCTATCTTTGCGACGGAGAGGATGAAAATTGTAAGAAAATGATTTGCTACAAGAATGTAGAGGGTAACGGGATGGTTTGCAGGTACACAAGCGACATACGTCATGCCAAGAACTTTCAGAGGGTGCATCAGTCGTATAGGGAACAAGAGGACAAAAAAGGAAATGGCCGTCTGGAATTTGACATAAAAACGGGTGACCTGATGTTGGATCGAATAAGCAAACTGATAAAGGAAATAAGGAAACGACATCCGGAAGCGGATATCCGAATCCGGATGTAGTAAGAGTCAAAATTCCTTTTCAGCTTCAATGACACCGATAATGTCCGATGTGACAGTGTAATTACCGGTGTCGGAGTAAAAGTGATAGGACCCAAACAAAGAAAATTGATGTGAAAGTATGGCATCGTCCTCGAGGGTGATGGTGGTGATGCTGTCGCCATATACAATTTTCGTGATATGGCGGTATGTTCGAAGGATTCGTTTGGATTTATCAAGGATTGTGATTGTGTACATATGTATTCGCCTCCTTTCGTATGTACTCGGCTTGGCAGAGCCTGTAAGCACATTATACGGCAGGGGGCGGCGATGGGCAAGTGAAAGGAGATAAAAAGGATGATAAGGACGGATTATTGGAGTAACGAGCGGCTTGCAAAGATAGTGGAGCGGTACCGCCACCATTTGGGCAGGAGGGAATCAGCAAACCAGGCGGTGGCCGAGGTAGCCAGGATGGCGTGCGACATCGACATCTGGGAGATGTGGGCATTGACACAAGAGTGAAGGGAGATGAAGAAGGATGTCTGAAAAGCAAAAGAGGATACTGGAGGTGTTCAAGGAAGTGGCGGCGAAGCTTCCGGAAGAGAAAAAGAATTACCTGCTCGGGTACGGCGAGGGGATGGCGGCCGTCGTGGGGCGGGAAGAGGATCGGAAGGGCGAGGTAGAAACGGCTCGGACGGCGTGAGAGGAGGTGGATAAAACAATGAAATATGGAGAAACGGAAATTACCATGGATGAGCAAGCAATACATGTCTCGGCACCAAGGATAGAGGTGGAAATTGGGGAGAATGTGATAAAAAGAATGGACGCATATCGCGAGGGACTGCGAAAGAATAGTCGACGAGGAGGCAAGTGATGAAGTACAAGATTACGGCAAATTACAATGGTGCACGCATCAAACGTGCGGCGAGAATGGAGGCGAGGAAGAATTGGATGGTGTGGAAAGATTGGTAGGCGTAAGAGGAGAAAGGGGAATGTCTGGACCAACCTCTAGAACGTTTTTTGAAACGAATGGAGGCTGGTCGGAAAAATATGCCGAATTGGACGATCTTTGCCTTAAGATTCAAACATTTTTACAGCATAATCCGGATATAGCATCCCGAGTTGAGATTACTAAAGACGCTATGATTTCAAAGCTGTGATAGCTTAAGCAGGATATCGAAAATAGGTTCTCCAGATAATTGCTGTAAATATTTTATATTTTCAACATGGGAGGGCGTAGGGAGGTGGGAAAGGAGTGAGGAGGCAAGTGATGAAGTACAAAATTACGGCAGATTACAATGGTGCACGCATCGAGCGTATAGCAACCGATAACTCCCAGGCGTTTACGATCATCAACGATCTGATACAAGAAGGGTGTACGGATATTTGCATGAGGGAGCGGGAACCAGTTAATTCCGGAAAATAGAATGCAAGGTGTACAAACGGTGGAACATACATATTTATAAAGATTTGAGGTGATGCGGGTTGATTGTAGAGGAAAAGAAGTTCGGGGAGTGTATATGCAGGTTTGATGATTCTGCCTACAAGGACAAGACGGAAGAGGAAGTCAAGAAGATTATCACCGTGTTTTCGACGTTCATCGCCGAGTGCATACAGAAGAAGGAGACCGATTAGGCGGTCTCGACGGACAAGCGGGAAAGGGGATGTTGGCATGGCAATTGTAACAGGACTCGGGGTGGAGCGTCGACTGGACGGGAACGGAAGGCTGACGTTGCCACAAGATTTCCGGGAGGCCGCCGGATTCGCGGCGGGAGAGAAGGTGCAAGTGATGTTGGCGGACATTGACGGGCTGGCGGCGTTCATTGTGACGAAGCAGGGAGAAGGGAACCAGGAAGCGGGCGGCCTACGGGTGTGGAAGCTGGGAGAGGAGGCGTGAAGGGTGGCGGGAATGCGGGAAGTGACAGTCAAGGTATATTTGACGGACGAGGACGAGAGGAAGGCCGAAAGGCTGAAAGACCTTATAACGGAGTACGCAGACGAAGCGTTCCGTGATGCGAGCATTGAGGAAGTTGTGGCTAGAGCTTTGAGCTACAAAGCGCGGGAGGCACTCAACGAGGAATTCGAAAATTACGAATGGATGGAGAACTTCGTCAGGAGGCATCCGGAAGTGCCGATAGGGAAAAGGCGACTTCCAAAGGAAGAGGGACAAGAAATCGGAAAGGAGAAAGGAATGAAATGCTGAGAGAGACAAACGACAAGAGGGAGGCGTTGGAAGCCTACCTGGCGGGACGGGAAGTCATTGGGATTTATGTTAATGGAGGGGCGGATCCCTGGGGAGACGGGAAAAGACGAATGCGGGACATTAAGGAAGAGTTAGATAAGATGTTCGCGGATGGTGTCAGAATCCTGATTGGCGCGGATGAGGCGGAGCTGGCAGGAACGAACCGCATACAGACGGAAGGAGGAGCGGACGAAAAAGCCGACGAGGGAGACGAGGAGGCCGAAAAGGGCAAGCGGCGGGTCGATGTCGGCAAAATCCTGGCATTGCACAACGCGGGGTGGACGAACAAGCAAATCGCGGAGGAAATGCGCTTGTCCGCCGTGACGATAGGGAAGTACGTTAGAAAGGCGCAGGAGCGCGGCATAATTGGCATGGATGTCAAATTAGCGCGGGCGCAAGAAGGAGACGGAACGGGTGAACAAGGGTAACGGGATGAAAAGGACGTACATCATCCGCTGGTCGGATCTGGTACGATTTCCGTCCGGAGGGGTGAGCAACATGTCGTGCCACCCGGGACCAGAGGCCGAGGCGCGGGAGTATGCCGAGCGGATCGCGAGGGAGCAGGGGGTGGAGGTGGAGCTTGTGGATTGAATACAGAAAACGGCAAAGGAAAAGCCGGCATTTGCAGATGCCGGCAAGACCACAAAAGAGTGGTAATACACACATCAGTAGGATACCACTCTTGGCCTGAAAAGTCAAGGAAAAACGGCGGTTTTTATCAGCCGTTTTGGCCTTGATAAAGATATTAAAGTTAGGACAAGGGGACTATGGCGACGAAGAGAAAAACACACAAATTCAGACATGGGGACATCATAGACGTGGAGGAATCCCATGACGGGAACTACGGGGCACCGGGGGAGGCGAGGAGGAAGAAGGAGAAGCCGACCAAGGAGCAGATGCAGAAGGTGAACGCCATGAACAAGACGCGGAAGGCCAGGCACCAATTGCTGGAGTACTTTACCCCGGGTGACATGTTTGCCACGTGGACGTACGAGGTGGAGAACAGGCCGCCGGACATGGAGGCCGCGAAAAGGGATTTTGCAAAGGCGATGCGGACGGTTCGGAAGGAATACAAGAAGAGTGCCAGGGAATTGTTTTGGATGAGGAACATTGAGCAGGGAACCAGGGGGGCGTGGCACATCCACCTGGTGGTTAACGAAATCGGGGACACGGCCAGCATACTGACAAAGGCATGGCCGCATGGGGCGACCTGGGTGTGCGAGATCCAGAACAATTCGAAAATATACGACGAGGACTTTACCAAGCTGGCGAGCTACATGACGAAGGGAGAGCACACCACGTATAAAAAGAAGGACGGGACACCGGGAAAGTCCAAAATCAAGGAAGCAAGTTACAGCACGTCAAGGAACATGCCGCTTCCGAAACCGAAGGTGGACAAGCTGGTTCGGTGGAAGAGGGAGG
>CATLEQ010000189.1 GCA_949915905.1 uncultured Lachnospiraceae bacterium
TACTCGACCACGTAACGGGACGTTTGCTGAATCATCACGCTTAAGCCTTCCTGGATGCCGGCCGGAGCCACGCCCAGGGCAGGCAGCAACCAGCCAAGAAATACGAATTTGTACAACACGGCGGGGACAAAAACAACCAACACAGTCCGCAGCATGTATTTGCGGTAATGAAGCAGATATACCACTCCCACGACGAGCAAAATGTACATGCCGTAGACCTTCGTCAGCATCATCAGACTCCCCAGCAGAAACATTGCCATGTCAAACTTCACGGACTTTAGTACCTCGCCATTTGTCCGCACCGTTTCGTGCATCATCAAAATATAAATCAAACAAAACGCCGCGTATATCGTATCTTTTACCATACAAATACTATAAAGCGGAAAAATCGGTAAGAACATCACAAGACAACGAATAAACCTGATCCGATGCACGGGTACCCCCGCATAATTCAGGTACAACAAGCCACCGGAAAATATGCACGCCAAAAACAACATGTGGAACAGAGAATAGACCGCCACCCCCAGATGAACATCGCCGAGCATAAGTCCCAGGCGAATAAATCCGCCAAATAAAAGCGTAAGCAAATATGGATGATGATTCGTGATAAACGCGTCCGACCAGGCAGGCACCGTCATCTCGTTAATATGGTTGCGAATATGAAAGAACTCCATGATTTGAACCACGGTGTCCTTATTGCCCGTCCCCGGATAAAAAATAATAAAATACGGAAGCCAGCACAATAGCATCAGCCCCACCGACAGCCAAAACGCCCGCGGCGACACTTCGCTTGAGAGGATTCCTTTTCCTTTCGCAAGCCACTTCCCCAACGTGCCTTTTTCACTTTGCTTTTCCTTGGCCACATGGCCTTTATCCGCCGCACCATGCCCATACGATCTTGCATTGCCCGCACGGCCTTCTGCGGCACTGTCCACATCCTTGACCATGCTTACCTTGTCCCGGCTGCCCTGCAGCAAGTATTTTCGCACGTAATAATACAGAAGCTTCAGCACGTAATACACAAGAATCGCATAAGAAAGTCCTTTCATGCAGGCACGCGTTTGATTTATCCGCCCTTCAAACAACAAGTTCCACGAGCCCGCCGCCTTATAGCTCATGCCAATTAACTGCGCAAAGGCAAACGTGCCGGAAAACAAGAGGAGCAGAATCCGCTCCTTTGTATTTCCCGCGATCTCCCTTCCCCAATAAACCAACACCCCTATCGTGAGCAGTAAAAGAAACGTCCTAAGCCGGTCGGAGGAAAAAGACAGGTACAAGGTGCGGACATACACCACCGTTTCATTTTTCAAATCCAATCCCCGGCTGTTTTTCGCGGTCGCCTCGCTTGTCAGTGACAGCATTAGTCCACAACTGCAAAAAAATCCTAACAGCCACGCAATGATTATATTTTTTTGATTCCATTTAACAGACCATTCCTGCATAGCTTCTTGACCTCATTCTTAGGAACTCCTCCACAACAATAGATAATGATATAAGTATATCATACTTGTCAAGAAACATCTGTCTAATTATTGGCTTTTGCGTTTAAAAACTTGCTATTCACAGCCCTGTTTTTATGTTAGGAGGCCTTAAAATTATACACCGGCTTCATGATGTCAATCACGTCCACCGAATCCCGAATCACGTCGATAATGTCCTCCAGCGACTTATACGCCATCGGTGCCTCATCCAAGGTCGCATTACATACAGACGTGGTATAAATTCCCTCCATCGCCTTTTGATATTCCTCAAGGCTTAATTTTTGCTTGGCACCCTTCCTTGACAAAAGCCGCCCCGCCCCGTGCGGCGCGGAATAATTCCACTCCGCGTTCCCCCGGCCGACGGCCAGGACACTGCCATCCCGCATATTGAGCGGAATCAGCACCTTTTCCCCTTCATGGGCGGCAATTGCCCCTTTGCGCAAAATCATTTCCTTCGTTTCAATGTAATTGTGAATCGTGTGAAATGCCTCGCCCCCTTCAAGCCCCACGCGCTCCAACAAAATCTCGGCAATTTTTTCCCGATTCTGCCTGGCGAACTGCTGGCAGATTTCCACGTCGTGAAGGTAATCGTCCAGATAAGTGCCATATACATAACACAAATCCTCCGGTATCGTCGTCTCGCGCATCTCCCAGGCAATTTGTTTCAATGCCGCCTGAATCTCTTTCTTGCGTCCCGCCTCCTTGTAAGTCCGGATGATCTCCTCCCTCTGCTGAAAATAGGTTTCCTTTCCCTTATTCAAATCCACGGCCAGCCGCTGGTAAATCTCTGCGACCTGCTTGCCAAGGTTCCTGCTGCCGGAGTGAATTACCAGGTAGTGCCTTCCATCCGCCGCCCTGTCCACCTCGATAAAATGATTTCCCCCGCCGAGCGTGCCAAGGCTTCGTTTCAATCTCCTGACATCTTTCAATTCCCGGAAGCACTTAAGCTCCATCAAGTCGAACTGAGCCTTTCTCCCTTCCCACACGTTCATTCCCGAAGGCACGAAATGTGCCGCCTCGTCCATCCTTGCAAAATCCAATTCCTGGTATCCCAAGTCCACCGTGTACATGCCGCATCCGATGTCCACCCCGACGATGTTGGGCACGACCTTGTCCCCCACCGTCATCGTCGTTCCAATCGTACAGCCCTTCCCGGCATGCACGTCCGGCATGATGCGGATTTTGCTCCCTTGCGTAAACTCATAATCACACATCCTGCGAATCTGCTCAATTGCCTCGTCCTCCACGACCTTTGCATAACAATACGCCGTATTTACCTCGCCTTTGATTTCTATCATTTCCATTCTTTTCCCTTCTTTCTCTCTTTTTTGCCAATGCCGACACGCTGCGCCCCGCCACTGATTCGATAATAACACCATTTCCAGACTTTATCGTTAAAAAAAAGTTGCGAGCTTTCACAAAGCCCACAACTTCTTCTGCCTCTCCAGGCGCGCCCTGATTTCCCCCACGAATTCTTCCGGCGCGATGACCTTAAGCCTCGGTCCAAATGACAAGATTCGAATCAGCACTTCCGTCTCATCCTCTTTGTCATAACGAAGCAAAAAATGATAATGTTTCTCGTCCAACCGTTCCGTCACCTTCTCAAAATGGGAGAAATGAAGCATCGCCCGCTCCAGGGCATTTCGCTCGTCGGTCAAAAGTAATTCAACCTTGCGCTTCTCACATGCGGGCAGTTTTGCCCCCTTCTCACACTCCGGCAAAAAACGGCACTCCAAAACCCGCGCCATGTTAATCGTCGTCCCATGTCCGCCCACAAGGCCGAGCAGACGGAACTTATCGTCCTTTGCCGAATATTCCAATTTACACGGCACGCAAATCACCCGACATTCTTTTCCCTTTCTCATACGATACCGTATCCGAAGCCTTCGCCCCTCCTTGATTGCCGTCCGTACCATGCGGAAATGCTCCACGTACTGCCAATCCCCGTAAGGGTCGCCGTCCGCATAACGGTCAAAATACACAAACATGTCCGGCGTAAACAGAGGTTCCACGTCCTCAAGCCCCTCGCAGGATGGCTCGAACAAGCCAATCCTTACATCCTGCAGCAATGCTTTCAGCCATCGTTTCTCCAATGTCGTAAGCGGCATACCGGGTTCCTGCTTTAAACGTGACCGTCCTTCCTTGTCAAGAAACGGCCACCGCCCGTCTTTCAATGCCGCCGGTATGGTAAGCACGCTCTCGGCAAATGCCTCTCGCTCCACGATTTCGCGAATTTTCTTTTCCGTGACCGGCCCTTTTGACGCACACGCCAGAATTTCCGCGACCGTCTGAAAATACACGCCATAAACTTCGCTAAAGATCATACAACTCCCCCATTTCCTTCATGTCATTTTCATACGTCTCAATGACTGCCGGATTGGAGCATTCCAGCTTCACGATTCTTCCAATGAACGTGCGGATCCACGGCAACATTTCCGTCGCGTCTCGCATGTCCGTTACATAGCGGTACGTCCCCTCGTCCACGCGTTCCACCCGGCCGTTTCGCCTCTCCCGGTTAAGCCTCTGCACGATATATTCCTCGCCCGCACAGACGGCAATCGTCATTTCTAAATGCTCGGACCTTCGCTCCTGCCCTGCGGACACGCCCCACAAATGCTTCCCAAACTTTTCAAAACGCTGCTCATAACTCTCCCAGTTTTTCTCTGCATGTCCCTTCTTCACACTTTTGATATGATCCAGACGGAAAAATGACAATCTTCTCTGTTCATATTCATATGCCAGCAAATATTCCCGCCCCGTCTGTGTGCTTATAAAAATTTTCACCGGATAAAGGGCATACTTTCGCACCGGCTGCCGCCTACGTCCCGCCACGGCAACCTCCACCGCGCACTTGCCGCTCATGGCATCCAACAAATCATAGAGCACCTGACTGTCCAGCGCGTACAACATGTAATGGTGGCGAAACCGAAAATATGCCGTTTCCAAATCTTTTGCATCATCCGCCGCCATATTGTCTGCCGCATTTCCCGATTTCTTTCGTGCCAGCAAAAAAGAGCCGATTACCCCCAGTGGATTTTCCTCCGAAAAAAATGTGACGGCCTCCTCCCACGAGGACAAATCCACGCCGCTTTTCGCCTTGCGATAGCAAATGCTCTTCCCTTCCTTTTTCTGTTCCAGCAAGCCGAGTGCCACGTATTCCTTCAGCTTGTTCCGTATCGTGGATTCATCCAAAGCCGGCGGATGGTCCAACTTGTCAAAATACGACTCGTACAACCCGTCCACGACTTCCCGAAATGTAAGCCAGGTCTCCTCCCCGAGCAAATCCAGCAGATAAAAATGCAGGATAATGTCCTTGTCCGTAAATGATTTGGCGCGAAACGCCTGAAAAAACGGATTATGTAAAATGTCACGGCTGTCCACGGACAAAAACTGCGCCCGCCCGGAAGCAGACTGCGTAAATGACATATACTCCCCCAGCCAGCTTTCGATACGCCGCCTTTCATTATCATAGCTGCGGGCGCTTCGCACACCGACCTCTCCCCGGCGGCGAAAGCCATACACATAAAACTCCCGCATATAATCCCGGATGGACTCGAAATTCTTAATCAATTCGCTGTACGCCATCGTGCCGCACCTCCCCATCCCCCGTGGGGGTATTCATTCCGTCCTTCCCAAATAGGGCTTTAATAAATTCCCAAAAGCAATCGAATTTGATACTCCAGCACTTCTTTTTCCTTGCTTTGTGGCTCTGTTTGTAACCAATCCAAGGCCGCTCGCGCGTCCACATGGAATCCTTCCCCAAAATACTTCCACATCTTTTCATGTGATCCAGAAAATGGCCTGGCCACCACGCGACGCACGTTCTCCTCCATCGGCAGCCGCCAATTTACACTCTGGTTTGCCGTTAGCAAAGAAAGCCCCTGGTCAAAAAGGGGAGCCGGGGCGAACCGCCCTCCTATGCAGACCAATCCCAGATTGTTCAGGTGCCGATCTTCATTCAGTATGATTCGATCCAGCGAAAATATCTTACGCAAATAATCCGTCACGTCAACCTTGCAAACTTCCTTTATAAATCGAACCGTATACTCGATTCGCTCTTCCATTGTATCCATCACGCCAATCACTCTCGACAAGTCTTCCCCGTGCTCATTTTGATATAACCGATAAAACGTCACGAATTCTTCCTCATCCTTGAGAAAACTCCGACTCCGACATCCGTGCTTCCCATTTATATCTATCTGCTCGTATATGACATATTCCGACGGTGACAAATCCGTAAATGTCAAAAATTTCGAAACAAGATACTCCGTCAGCCCCTCCCTTCCCCGATTGTCCAATTTATACCAATAACCATCTTTATGATACTTTACTTGCGTTCCCTCACTGGTACCTGTCTCCCGCATCATATAATCCGAAGAAATCTCTACGTCAATCATTGCTTCCTCCCCGCTTCACAAGCACGTCCTTGCTCGTAATTTCCTCACCTGGAAAACGAAACCAAATAAAATCATTGTACGAGGCACCATGCGTCCTTCTGACAATTTCATGCGGGGTATAGTGCTCCAACCCGATATTTTTCAACAGCCAATCAATGTCCGGACGCCCCTCGTCCCAACAACGGGAAATTAAAATATTATTCAACTGGTGCCGCGTCATTTTACTTTTCGCAAATAACTGACGCAAAGGGTGCTCTGTAAACCTGGACACGATAACGTCCGCCCCCCGCACGTATACACGAGCCGTAATCTCGTCCTTCCAATATACCTCGAACGTATAATCCTTCAATATCCGTTTTTTTGCACACTGACGCTTGATACTTTTCAATGATTTGTCCAATTCTTCCAGCAATTCTTTCTTCTCGGCAAGTTCGTCCTTCAACGCCCTCTTCTCTTGAAGCCTCCGTTCTTCCTTTGCGACACTTCCCGGCTTCACCGCCCCCAGAGAACGCGAACAAAGCTTCCCGTCCGCCGTCCATTGCAAATAATAATATGGCTTCCCATTAATCTTCTTTATGACAATGCTTCCTGCCACGTCGGCATAAGCTTTTAACTGTTCTTCAACCTGTTCGATTCTTTTTTTCAATCCTGCCCGTTCATATGCAAGCATACGTTTTAATTGCTCTAAATTTTCCACAAAACATCACCCATGCTCATTTTAACATATCATCTACTCTTTTTCAATGTTTTTATGCTAAAAGCTCTTAAATTTCCAAACTAAAGAGGGCGGCCAGGCCGCCCCCTCAAATTCCACTATTTCTTAATCCAATGTAAACACCATCTTGCTCGTGGCCGCATCATCGATATACACCGTCCTCGCCGCGCCAAACTGCGTCCAGAAGTCTTCCTTTTCCGTCATGATGCCGCCCGGCAGTTCCACCGGGAACGTACAAGAATCCGAATCATGGGAAAGGTTGTATCCGCCCATGTCAGAAAAGCCGTTGTAAATAATCCGGGTGGCCTCCGACAATTCGCAGGCCGTGTACCCGTCCGAGGACTCGCCCTTCTCATACGTGCCGAACGTCGTGACCGCCGTATGCGAAAGAACCATGCTATAACCGCTCGTCGCCTCCGTCATGCGCATCTGGTATGTGCCGTCCTCAAACAAGGTCAATTCATACTCCACGTAATTCTTGTCATCATAATCATTGTCCACCGTCTCGCCGTTTACATATACGTTCGCGATGGCCGCGCCGCCCGCTGCCG
>CATLEQ010000190.1 GCA_949915905.1 uncultured Lachnospiraceae bacterium
ATGATTAAGGCGACAAAAGGTAAGTATTTTTCAGCCTACGCAACGTCACCTTGAAAATTGAATATATTGCTGTCGAGTAATGACATTTTGGGTCATCTCTGGTATAATAATTGTATCTTTTGACTGGAGGTTATGGTATGTCTTTTGTGGCAAATGATACTGGTTCAGAACAACTGTCTCTCTTTGATTCCTTCAACACTTTGACGGAAAGGGAGAAAAAATTCCTTGACAAATCCTGGGCGAAGTATTTCGCAGAAAACATTTTCCCGAAAATTGACGAACAGCCCTATGCGGTTCTCTATAGCAAAAAGGATTCCAGGCCCAACACCCCCGTCAATATTCAGGTTGGAGCCCTACTGATTAAGGAATTCACCAATCTTTCGGATGACGAAATCCTGACGGCACTGATGTTCGATATCCGCTTCCAGTACGCGTTGCATACGACATCCTATATTGAACAGCCGCTCAACGACCGCACGCTTGGAAGGTTCCGCGAACGCTGTGCCACTTATGAACGGGAAACCGGCATAGACCTCCTCCGTACAACCATTACATCCCTCTCGGGAGAAATGGCGGAAATGATGAAACTCGACCTTTCTTTAAGAAGGATGGACAGCATGATGGTCGCATCCAACATTAAGCGGATGAGCCGTCTGGAACTTCTTTATACATGTGTCGCCAACCTTGCGAGAGAATTCCTGAAAAACACGGGGGAAATCCCGGAAGGCCTGCTTCATTATACGGAGAAAGACGACCGTAACCGTGTCATCTACCATAATAAAAGCGATGAAACGGCGGACAAAGTCACAACCGTCCTTGAAGATGCCAAAACCTTGAAGAACCTCTGTGGCGCCGAGTATGACGAATCCAGCAATTACCAGCTCCTGCTGCGCGTCCTGAAAGAACAGGCGGTAGAGCGGGAAGACGGCACGTTCCAACTCCGGACAAAGGAAGACGGCGGCATGAACGCCGAAATCCTCCAGAACCCGGCAGACCCGGAAGCGACCTTCCGTGAAAAGGCCGGAAAACAAAACCGTGGGTACGTGGCAAATGTCACGGAAGTATCCGGAGAGAACGGCAGCATTGTCACCGACTACCAGTATGAGCAGAACACATACAGCGACAGCCAGTTTCTAAAGGACGCCCTCGAAACAATGGGGGAACAGCGGGAAACCGTCACGATTGTAACCGATGGCGCATATCCAAGCGAAGCCGCCCGGAAGTTGGCAGAAAGAAACAACATCCATCTGGAAGCGACGAACCTGACCGGCCGAAAAGCCGAGGACTTCCTGGCAGGTTTCGAATTCAATGAATCCGGCACCAGGGTAATAAAATGTCCCGGTGGCCATTCCCCGAAAAGCTGCTGCTGCAGCAATGGCCAATGCACCGCGTCTTTCCATAAAAGCCAATGCGAAGCCTGCCCGCACATGGGACAGTGCCACCCGAAGGTAAACAAGCGCACCTGCCGGAAAACGGTCAGCTTGAAATCAAAGCAACGGGCAGAACAACAGCGGCACCGCAGCAGTGAGGAGTTCAAAAAGATATCCGCTTTCCGCAATGGGGTAGAAACAATCCCGTCCATCCTGCGCAGGAAATACCATGTGGACAGGATGCCGGTACGCGGCAAGGTACGGACCAAGTTGTTCTTCGGCTGCAAGATTTGGGCACTGAATTTCAAAAAATTCTGCAAATACATGCAGGATGGGGACGTTTATGCCCAAAATGCGGTAATAGCATAAAAAATACAGAAGAGACACTCTGGATTCGTCACATGGAAACCGCATTTTAAGCGATTTTTAGGAAACCACAGCAATATATTCAATTATCAAGGTACGTATTGTGAATAAGGGAATAATGTTTTACCCTTATGTCGCCTTAATCATACAATAGTTTTTTTTACAAAAAATCACAGAGAACATGCCACTATTTTCGTAATATTTGCATATAATTTTTCGGTCTTTCCACAAGGAACGCACTCGAAGCTTTTTGTTTTCGTGACGATGCACGATTTACTTGCCAGACCACCCATACTTTTTCAAATCCACCTTTCCCTGCACCGTCTCAACGCCTTCCTCCGCCAGCAGTTCGGCCTGACCCGCGCCGCCCTCGAAGGCAAAAGCCCCCGACAATTCGCCCTTGGCGTTTACCACCCGATGGCATGGAATCGAATCCGAATCCGGACATTTGCGCAGTGCGTTGCCGACCGCCCGCGCCATCCTCTTATCCCCCGCGAGTCCCGCAATCTGCCCGTACGTCGCCACCCTGCCCCTCGGGATTTTTCTGACGGCCTCGTAAATTCGCTTCGACGGGCTGTCCGTAACCAAGTCATAACTCTCCGCTATCATCCTCTTGACATCCTTATCCGGAATCGTCCCGTCCAGAATCACCGTGTTCCAGTGCTCCTTGTTCTGATGATAACCGGCTGTCACGGAAGGGTAGGCATCCCGCCAAAAGTCTCTCCACTCGGGAGAAACCTTCACATTGAGGTTAATATACCCGTCTTTCTCATAGGTCCAAAGAAATGCCCTCTTACTGCCCCGCACCCTCACAAGCTGCCAGTTGGCATCATGAAACGGAGCCTCCTGATAGGTATTTGGAAATGACAGGCCATACGCCAATGCCTCTTCTCTCGTTTTCATCATATCATCCCTTCTAAAACCAAACATAAACCACGATCATATTTCCTAATCGAGTAGGGGGGGATTTTCCCCTACTCGCGCGCCGGGACAAGCTGCGTAAGCAGCATATATCTTTCTGTCCCGTGCACACAAAAAGACCAGACATCTTTTACAACATCTGGCCTTATCAAGAGCGATAGACGAGACTCGAACTCGCGACCTCCACCTTGGCAAGGTGGCGTACTACCAACTGTACTACTATCGCATGTATTAGGTGTTCCGTATCAGAACAATACATACTATACTACAAGAACACCTAATTGTCAACGGTTTTTTTAATTTTTTTGCGTCTGAATTTTTCGCAATTATTCAGATAATTTCAGTCCTAATTCCTCAAGCTGTTTTTCATCCGCCCGGCTCGGTGCCTCCGTCATCAGGCAGGACGCATCCTTCACTTTCGGGAATGCCATCACGTCACGAATGCTGTCCGTCTTCGCCATCAACATCACCAAACGGTCAAGCCCATAGGCCAGCCCCGCGTGAGGCAGAACACCATACTTGAATGCATTTAGCAAAAATCCAAACTGATTATAGGCCTGCTCCTTCGTAAAACCAAGCACCTCGAACATTTTTTCCTGAATTTCATTCTGGTGGATACGAATGCTGCCGCCGCCGATTTCATTGCCATTCAGCGTGATGTCGTAAGCCTTGGCGCGCACCCGTCCCGGATCCGTGTCAATATATTGCAGGTCCTCCTCCATCGGCATCGTGAACGGATGATGCATCGCCGTGTAACGGTTCTGCTCCTCGCTCCACTCCAAAAGCGGGAATTCCGTAATCCACAAGAATTTGTACTCGTTTTTGTCCGTCAGTTCCATCTGTCTGGCCAATTCCAGACGCAAATTGCCAAGCACGTCCCATACCACTTTATTTTTATCTGCGGCAAAAAGAAGCAAATCCCCATTCTCGCCGTCCATCGCGGCTATCAGTCTCTGCATCTCCTCCTCACTCATGAATTTGGCAAAGGAGGACTTGACCGCACCATCTTCCCCAATGGCAATATAGGCCAATCCCTTGGCGCCAAAATCTTTGGCAAAGTCCACCAGCTTGTCAATTTTCTTACGCGGCATGCCGCCTTGTCCCTTGGCGTTGATGCCGCGAACGCTGCCGCCATTTTCAATCGCTCCCTTGAATACGACGAACTCACAATCCTTAACGACTTCCGTCACGTCATGAAGCTCCATGCCAAAACGAACGTCCGGCTTGTCCGAGCCATAGCGGTTCATCGCTTCCGCCCAGGTCATGCGCGGAATCGGCAGGGACACCTCCACTCCCACCACTTCCTTGAACAATTTCGCCAGCAAACGCTCATTTACCTCGATTACGTCATCCACGTCCACGAAAGACAATTCCATGTCTATCTGGGTAAACTCGGGCTGCCTGTCCGCACGCAGGTCCTCGTCACGGAAGCATTTTGCAATCTGAAAATACCGGTCGTAGCCCGAGCACATCAAAAGCTGCTTGTAAAGCTGCGGCGACTGCGGCAAGCCATAAAAGCTGCCGGGATGGATACGGCTTGGCACCAGGTAATCCCTTGCCCCCTCCGGCGTCGTCTTGCCGAGCACCGGCGTCTCGATTTCCCAAAAACCTTCCTCCGCCAAAAATTGCCGCGTCAACGTGGCAATTTGACTGCGCATCATCAAATTCTTTTGCAAATCCGGCCTTCTCAAGTCGAGATACCGGTATTTCAGACGTAACTCTTCCTTCGTCTTAGAATTTTCCTCAATCGGAAACGGCGGGGTTTCCGACTCGGACAAAATACGTAAGGCACTTGGAATCACCTCGATTTCTCCGGTCGCGATATTTTCATTGACCGCGCCCGAGCGTCTCTCAACCGTTCCCGTCACGGCAATGACATATTCTGAACGCAGGGAAGCCGCTTTTGCAAGCAATTCCTCGTCTGCCTTTCCCTCCTCAAACACCACTTGTATAATACCGGAACGGTCACGGACATCGACAAAGACCAGTCCTCCTTTGTTCCGGTTTTTTTGTACCCAACCCATGACGGTAACCGTCTCACCGATATTTGCCGCACTTAATTCCCCGCACCGGCATGTGCGGTGTAATCCTTTCATTGATTCAGCCATCGTTCTCTCTCCTTACCATGAGCACTTGGCACCCGTTCTTCGGGTGCTTACGTGCGAATGTAGTTACCTGCAACTTGGCGAGGTTCTTTCGAGCCTAGTGCAGCGTAACTTCCTCATTTATACACTTCCACAAATTCTTCATACCCCATCTGTGCAAGCTGTTCTTTCTGAAACTTCTTATTTTTCTTCATGTTGACAATCATCACCTGAAGCCCCGCCGCCCGTTCTTCCTTCGCCTGCCCAAGCGTATTTAAAATTTTCTCTTTTGAGAGATTTTTATCCAATAAATACGCTTTTTTAGCCTTACTCGTCGGAATCTTGTAGCCACGTTCCAAAAGCAGCATGACAATTCGCTCAAAACCGATGGAAAATCCCACCGCCGGGGTGCTTTGTCCGGTGAACTTGCCAATCATCTCGTCATAACGTCCGCCGCCGCCCACGGAACCTCCGAACTCGTCCATGGAAATCTCAAAAATCGTTCCCGTGTAATACGACATGCCCCGCACCAGCGTCGGGTCAAAACACATCTTGAAATCCGCTTCCTTCGCGTTCTCGACACAAGTAATAATCATCTCCAGCGAATCCGCCGTCTCCGGCGCAAGATGGCCGTCAAGCTCCTTTTTGCACTGCCGCACGCCCTCCACGTCGTTCGTAATCGTTTCAAATAAACGAAGATATTTTTCGATTTTTTCCTTTTCATAGCCACATTCCTCCAATTCCTTTCGAACTCCCGCAAGGCCGATCTTGTCCATCTTGTCCAGGATGATGAACACGTTTTCATAATCCTCTTGCGCGAATCCGCTGTAAGACGCCATCGCCTTTAAAATCCTGCGGTCATTAATGCGGATGGTAAAATTATGAAAATCCAATTTTCCGAGAAGTGTCGTCGTAGCCAGAATCAACTCTATCTCCGCCAGATTCGAGGACTCGCCGAGAATGTCGATGTCACACTGCATGAACTGGCGGAAACGTCCCCTCTGCGGCCTGTCCGCACGCCACACGTTCCCCATCTGCAACGCCTTAAACGGTGAAGACAGTTCATTTGCATGCTCCGAATAATAACGGGAAAGCGGCACCGTCAAATCGTAGCGCAAGCCGCCGTCCACCACGTCGGCCTCTTCCTTTGCCTCGGCAATCTTTAGCTTCTCCCCCCGCTTTAATATTTTAAAAATCAACTTTTCATTGTCACCGCCCTGCTTGCTGCACAAATTCTCAATATGCTCCACGCAAGGTGTCTCAATCGAGGAAAACCCAAACGACTTATAGGTTTCCTTAATCAATGCAATCACATAATCCCTGATTTCCATCTCCTCTGGCATCATATCCTTCATGCCAGTGACCGGTTTCTTTTTTAATGCCATTTTCCCGCTCCCTTCTCCCGCCGCGACACACATGTCGGGACGGCTTTTCGGTCTTTTCATGTATTGGCATGCAAACATCCTATACATGACTTTTTTATCCAAGCATCCTCCTCATATACTGAGGTGCAAAAAGATTTGCCCCGCAGTATATGAGGATGCTTCCCCTGCCTTCAAATCTCTTCCAGAAATTTCAGTCCCTCAATCCCACTGATTTCTTGTACGACCTCCGCGTGCGACTTCGGGTGCTGCGTCTTCAAAGTCACGATCACGATCAATTCTTTTTTTCCTCCCCCGCCCACCTTCGACACCTGCATGTCAAGTATCTTTATCTCAACGCTCTTGCACAGCTCGATAAACTCGTTCAACGCGTCATTGGAAACAAAGTTCAAATACATCCTCATAAACTTAGAATGCTCGTGCATCCTATGTTCTAATTTATGAAAAATGGTCATGATCAGTAAAATGGCGGCTCCCGCCACGATGGCTCCCTCGTAGAAGCCCACTCCAAGCGTCAAGCCGATGCAGGCCGACGACCAAAGCCCGGCCGCCGTCGTCAACCCTCGCACTTTATTGTTTCCCGTCACCATAATCGTCCCCGCCCCCAGAAAACCGATTCCGCTTATCACCTGCGCCCCCAGACGAGTGGGATCGCTTTGTCCAAATTGGACGTAGACATACTGGTTGGTCATCATGACCAACGCCGCGCCCAGGCACACGAGCATGTACGTCCGCATACCGGCCGACTGATTCTTGATGCCACGCTCGATTCCGATGATTCCGCCGATAACCAGAGCCAGGATGACCCGAAGGAGCATGCTGGCAAAGCTCAATTCTCTCAATGAGTTTATCATGTCAATCCCCGTGTCCATTTAGCCGTCTTCATCCCCCTCCCATAAAAGCCGCGCTTCGCGCAAGCGTCCTCTTCAAGTCCGTCAATGTATACCCGAGGGCATACCTTGACACATGCCCCTGCGGGGCGGGCGAACCCTCTGGGTTCTTCAAGGTAT
>CATLEQ010000191.1 GCA_949915905.1 uncultured Lachnospiraceae bacterium
ATACGCATGGCATTTTTGGAAAAAGGCAAAATTCTTCTTAATCCGTTCCATAACCACATCTCCTTTTTCCATTCTGTAAAATCAATTCACTGCTACGAGGATATTTTATTTGTTATATAGGTTTTTCGTTTTAAAATCAATTGGACTTTCCCTGATTTTTCATAAGAGAAACTAATGTGAAAAATAATACATAAATCTTTTCACAGGTCATCGCCCAAAAAAATGTTTGACTTCTAACCCAAAAATGCGCTATAATAATATTCGTCGAGTAACCGCAGAGGTGTAAGTCCAGATATTGGGACTTACACCTTTTTAGTGTCCGTAAATGGATACCATCGTTATCCGACACATAGGTTATGGCAGCTTTCCTAAAAATTCTCCTAGATGCAAAGAGTCCGGCAAGCCGGACTCTCGCGCCGGAGCGCGGCTGCGTCAGCAGCCATTTTCCTTGGGCGCGAAGTGCGCATCCCCCGGAGGGTTTTGTATCATAGGAAACTTCGTTTCCTATGATACAAAACAAGGAAGGTAAGGTAATCTATCATGGAACAAACAAACCAATCTTTTCTCGCCACGGAAAAACTTGGCAGGCTGATGCAAAAATACGCGATTCCCTGCATCATTTCACTGCTTGTCGGAGCATTATACAACATCGTGGACCAGATTTTTATCGCCAACGCCGATTATCTCGGCTCCTATGGAAATGCCGCCAACACGGTCGTATTTCCGCTCACCGTCATTGCCCTGGCCATCGCCGTCATGATCGGGGACGGCTGTTGTGCCTTTGTCAGCCTAAGCCTTGGCAAGAAGCGCCCGGAGGATGCAAATGACAGCGTGGGAAACGCCATCATATTGACGGTGGCCGGCGGCATTATCCTATGTGCCGTCTACCTCCTTTTTCAAGAGCCAATCATCGCCATGTTCGGCGGTACAGTAAACGCGGAAACGTTCCAGCATTCAAAGGAATATTTCTTTTACATTTCCCTCGGTATCCCGTTCTACATGTTCGGGCAGGCGGCCAATCCGGTGATTCGTGCGGACGGAAGCCCCAAATTTGCCATGGTTTCCACGCTCGCAGGTGCCGTTATCAACATTATATTGGATCCGATTTTTATTTTTATCTTTAAATGGGGAATGATGGGAGCCGCCGTCGCGACCGTGTTTGGCCAAGTTGTCACGGCGATCCTCGCCATCTGGTATTTTATGCACACAAAAATCGTACGACTGTCAACGTCCACCTTCCGGTTGAAATCTGACATCGTACGCCACTCTCTTACGCTGGGCATCTGCAGCTTCCTCTCACAGATATCCCTTGTGGCATCCATGGCGGCCATCAACAACATGATTCGCCAATACGGCGCAATGGACGCCATCTTTGTTCAGGAGCAGTACGCCCAGATTCCGATGGCGGTCGTAGGTATCGTGATGAAGTTCTTCCAGATTGTCATTTCCATCGTCGTGGGCATGGCAGCGGGATGTATTCCGATTGTCGGATTCAACATGGGCGCCGGATTGAAGTCGCGGGTAAGCGAACTATTTACGAAACTTCTTGCCGGCGAGGCAATCGTCGGTGCGATTGCATTATTGATTGTGGAACTTTTGCCAAGACAACTGATTGCCATTTTCGGCGCGGCAAACGAAAGTGTTTATTACACGGATTTTGCAATAAAGGCCTTCCGCATTTACCTATGCATGATCGTCTTTGCCTGTGTAAACAAGGCGACCTTCATCTTCTTACAAGCAATGGGAAAAGCGGCGGCTTCCACCGCCCTTTCAATGACTCGTGAAATCGTGTTCGGCGTGGGATTTGCCCTTTTGCTGCCGATTTACTTCGGACTTGACGGCGTGCTATACTCCATGCCCGTGTCCGACATCCTGACGGCCATCGTCTCCGCCGTCATCATTGTTTTGACATATCGAGAACTAAGACATAGTGCCAGCTAATTTGCTGGCACTATCCCTTCTGTCACTTTTTCACATACCTCTGATTTCTGCTATTTGGCTTATCGGGAATCGTCATCTGGACAAGTTCAAGTTCCATTGCCGGATTTATATAATTCTTCCGGAAGGTCTCTCTTGATTTAAGCCCCAGCATATCCATGATGGAAACCGCCGTATACGGCACATCGTATTCCATAATCGAAAGCATTTTCTTTACATATTCACTCGCCTCGGCATCCGACCTCCCAAGTTGCACAATTACTTCATCTAAAATCTTATCAATCTGTTCTAACATAAATTCTATGAACAAGTCAGAACTTCCCTTTACATGGCACTGGGAAATCACACCGTAATACGCCTCCTGAAATTTCTCTATCTGACTTTCCAGCGGAATATAGGCAAAAACGCCCCGCCAGTTATATAAAAGCACCGTGTGCCACAATCTGGCCATGCGGCCGTTCCCGTCGGCAAATGGATGTATAAACACAAACTCATAGTGAAAGACAGCCGATAAAATCAACGGATGAACTTTGTCTCTATTTTGTCTCATCCAATTAAACAGCTTATTCATAAGTTCAGAAACCATATGCGGAGGTGGTGCCACAAAAATACACTCATCTCCCGAAAAAACACCCTCATTGCCTTTTCGGAACTCTCCCGATTCCGTCATGGTTTTAAAGGTCATGATTCCATGAACCCGTTTTAAATCCGCCATGCTGTACGGCTTTATTTCTTCTATTTTTTCATAGGCGGCATATGCGTTCTTTACTTCTTGTATTTCCTTTTGACTTCCTAATACAAGATGCCCGTCAATAACGTCTCTCACCTCCGATAAAGAAAGAGAATTCGCTTCAATCTTTAGCGAAGAATGAATTGATTTTATTCGATTGTTTCTTCTAAGGTGCGGTTTCGATTCCAGTTCCTTGCGGCTGCTTATTTTCCCCACCTTTTCTGATATCGAGGCCACAAGTTCCAACATTTTATCAGTTATTGTATAGGGCGGTCTATATTCTGGCATGGCATTCTCCCGACTTACTTATTATCTTGCTTATTATCTTACCATACTTATATCAAAAATAAAATCCCCAAATAATTCTTTTTTCCCTTTTATCTGACATGAGATGCCTGAAGGGAAGCACTTGGTAACAAATCCGCTTTTGTCAGTGCGTGACGAATCGTCTTCCCCAATGCGGTTGCAACCAGGATTTTCGCAATATCAACGAGAAGAAACGGAAACACGCAAGTGGTCAAAGCATACCATACTTCACACTGCATTTGCCAAACGAACCATACCGTACCAAATAAATATGCCGCCACCATGGATACCATCATGCCAAGAATCGTGGCGACCGCATGCGCATGAAATCGCTCCAATACCATGCCGGAAATCAACGCCGTGAGAATAAATCCCACCAGATATCCGCCCGTAGGCCCCGCCAATTTTGCCAACCCGCCCTGGTAGCCGGAAAAAACCGGTAGTCCGACTGCACCCAGCAATAAATACACAAGGTAACTGATTGTGGCTCCCTTCACGCCGAGAAGGTAAACGGAAAGAAAAATCACAAAATTTGTAAAGGATACCGGAATCGGGCCTATGGGAATGGACATGGGGCCTAGGATACACATTAAAGCCGCCATTAAGGCGCAGGTAGTCAATTGGTACATTTTTTGTTTTTTCATAAGGTGGTTCCTCCATCATAAGTTTTCTACACCTTACTATACCCATTTTGGGTTCAATTGTCAACTTGTTTTTTATATCAGTTTACAATCAAGCAAATGTTTTAGTAGAAAAGCATTACCAAACCTGATATACTTGACGAAAGAACACTTGGAGGTATTCTGCATGAACACGCAAACTTGCAATCCTTATTTGGAAAAAGATGCCCAAACAGAATTTTCCAACCTCATTCGTCAGATGGAGACAAGACCCGGAATGTACCTGGGCGGTAACAGTCTCACCGCCTTACGTCATTTCCTCGACGGCTATAAAATGGCCAAATTCCAATTTAGCATACAGCGACATGGTAACTTATTTCCTCTTGATTTTTGGTTTATGAATGAATTCACAACCAGACTGCGGCCTGACTTCACCTCATGCATGGGATGGCACAATCACATTCTGTCCTTGTGTGACGGCGATGACGCAGAAGCCTTGCGCTTATTTTTTGATTTATATCATGAATTTGAACAAGTTAGAATGAAGTATTGCCACAAATCCATTTTATCTGAAGCCAATATACAATGGAATGACAGCATGGAGCATGCATATCGGCTATCGGATCCTCTGGATTGGGAGAAAAAAGCCCCCATCTTTCAATCTCCCATCGCCACCTATGTCCTGGAACTGACCATCCCCGACTATCTTCTCGTCGTGGAAAATGAGAACGATGTTCGGGTGGAGCCGCAATTTTTCAAGTCCTTTGAGGATGCGATAGGCAAGGCAGAATCCTATTTCGGAAAGATTGACAGATGGGAAAAATTCAAAGCGGATAATCTTTATTTTGACAAAACCATCCATAGTATTACCTCACTATAAACTGTCTTCATCCTTTATACTTGTAACTGCCTCGCAATGTTCATCCATAAAGGCTGTCACTGCCTCTATAAATCTCTCGCCATATTTTTCATACTTAGCTTCGCCGACACCAGATACATTAAGCATGGCCGCCTTGTCCCTCGGCGCTTTAACGCTCATATCTATCAGCGTTTTATCATTGAAAACGATGTATGGCGGCATACCTTCTTCTCTGGCGATAGTAAGCCGAAGCTGACGAAGTGCCTCAAACAATTCGTATCCTGCTTTTGTAAGCGAATCCGTACTTTTCCTGCTACGTCTCTTCGGCCGGCCTTCAGGTTCTCTGCTTTCATATGTTCTAATCAGAATATGCGTATTTGGATCTTTAAGCGGCTCTATATCCCCGATTCGAATCATACTGTATTTATCCGCAGTCTGGTAAAGATAGCCATCCAAAATAAGCTGGCCAATAAGCAATCGGAGTTCTGATTCGGAGCGACTTTTAAGAGCTCCATAGGTCTTATATTTTATGGTTCCCACTTCTTTTAACCTGGCCCTATTTGCACCAAGAAGCGTGCCGAGGATTATATTAAGACCATATCTGCCTTTTGTCTCCCAAACACAATTGATGACAAGCTTCGCATCCTCCGTCATATCAATCTCCGTATACTCTTTATGACAATTTCCACAGCTGTCACACGGCTCATCCCGTTTCTCACCAAAATATTCGAGGATATAATTACGCAGGCATCCCGATGTTTTGCAATATCCTTCCATAACCTGAAGTCTTCTTGCATCCCGTTGTTTAATCAAATCTATATCTTCATCCGGGATATCCGTAAAGTCCTTGTGTTCCAGCAGGAACTTATTTATCATAACATCCTGCGCCGAGAACAGAAGTATACATTGCGATGGTTCGCCATCCCTTCCGGCACGTCCTGCTTCCTGATAATAATTCTCCATGCTCTGCGGCATATTATAATGAATGACAAATCTTACATTGGATTTATCAATCCCCATGCCAAATGCGTTCGTTGCAACAATTACCGATACTCTGTCATAAATGAAATCATTCTGGCTTTCTTTGCGCTCTTCATTATTCATTCCGGCATGATACCTGGCCGCCAAAACGCCCGCACCGGAAAGCAATTCATATAACGCATCAACATTTTTTCTCGTGGCACAATATATGATCCCGCTGTCATTCGGATGCTTCTGTACGTATTCCAGCACATAGTCGTCCTTCTTCTTGACCGTCTCTACGTCGAAATAGAGATTCTCACGATCAAAGCCAGTGACGACAATCTTCGGATTCACCAATTTTAGCACGCAGGATATGTCATTTTTTACGTTTTCCGTAGCAGTCGCCGTAAATGCGCTTACAATGGGTCGCTTACGCAGACTATCTATAAAATCCACAATCTTCAGATAACTTGGTCTGAAGTCCTGCCCCCATTGGGATATACAATGCGCTTCATCTACCGTTACCATTGAAATATCTATCTTGCTTACAAAATCAATAAACCCATGACTTTCAAGTCTCTCCGGTGCAACATAAAGAATCTTAAACGCTCCCGAAATCGCCCTGGAATACACCTTCGATATCTGCGTTTCCGTCAAAGACGAATTGATGTATCCTGCATGGATGCCCGCCCCGTTCAGTGCTTTAACCTGATCCTGCATAAGAGAGATAAGCGGCGATATAACAATCGTAATGCCCGGCAACAGCATGGCCGGCACCTGATAACAGACAGACTTACCCGCTCCCGTCGGCATAATCGCCAACACGTCTTTTTCGGCAAGGATTGCGTCAATGATTTCCCTCTGCCCGAGCTTATAGGAGTCATATCCAAAATATACTTTTAATGCTTCTTTTGCGTCCATATTCACCAACCTCGTATCCCCATTTCGGAACCAAATGTCAATTTCTTGCTTTCTTTTCCCGCCATACGCCAATTTCACTGCATATGGCGAGCATTTCATCAACGACCAATTCCACGCTCTTCGGTTTCACGTTATAAAGATAGGAGGTCATCCGCCTCATCGCCTTGGGGCTTCCAAGATTCCTTGCACACGCGTCTCCAAGCTCCTTTGGGAATCCAAGTTGTACCAAAGAATCCACAAGTTCATCCCTTGCCCGAGACCATTCCTCATTTGCCATATCTAATCCCTCTTTTCTTTAAGACAGCACTTCTCGAAACACCCGATTCAATGCCGTCCAATCCTTATTATGATCATCCGGCAGATTGTCCGCTATTTCCTTCTGCCTGACCGTTTCAGACTCGATAAATGACCGAATCACCGGAATCTGCGGATTTTCTTCCCCTTCCGTGGTTCTTTTCTTTCTCTCCAAAAGTTCACCTATCGCATCCCGAAGTTCCCGGGGCATCTCCATTTTCAACAACTCCTCGAACAATACCGGCGGAGCCATGTGGTACGCTTCAATGTACCTCGCGGCAAGGAGCGGCCGCAGGGCGTAAAAATATTTCTTATAACGCACGGTCTCACCGCGCAAATATTCCTGCAACGTGCTGTTTGCCGTCCCATAATAATGATAAACGGCGGATTTCTCGCTAAAATACTGCCTGGCAGTTTCTTGAATACGATTCCAGTCTTCTGTCGTGCGATATACGATGGGGGAACCGCTCCACTCAAATAATGTGGCATTC
>CATLEQ010000192.1 GCA_949915905.1 uncultured Lachnospiraceae bacterium
AATTCAAGCCGTTTTTGAAAACGGCGGAAATTTGTAACGCTTAATTCCTTGTTTCCCTACCCTATGAAAAGTAACCTTTTTCACACTTTTTCAAAAAAATGTAAAAAAATGAAAAAAGTACTTGCATTTTTTCCCAACATTGGATATAATACCACTTGTGCCAATCAATTGAATACTGCGAGCGCGATTAGCTCAGTTGGTAGAGCACCTGACTCTTAATCAGGGTGTCCAGGGTTCGAGCCCCTGATCGCGCATTAGAAATCACTGTTTTTGGAGCCATGAGCTTTGGGGACGGTGGTTTTTTACGATATGGAAAATTTAAAGCAAAGGAGGCAGACCCCGAATTATGAAAGATTACAAAAGAATTCCGTTCCCCCATTTATTTAATTGCCGTGACCTGGGAGGTTACGCTTGTGAGGATGGCAAGTTCTTTGCTTATCATAAGATTTACCGGTCGGATGTACCGGCGGCACTTGGTGAGGAGGAGTGGCGCTACATCAAGGAGGAGATGGGCGTTCGTACCATGATTGACTTGCGCTCGACGGGCGAACAGAAGATGACGCCGTACAAGGCTTTGGAGGGGATTTTGCAGATTTCATGTCCGATGATGGCCGAGGGTGGCGAGGCGGATGAGAATGGTTTGAACAGCATGGGCGAGTTGTCTGAGCTTTCAAATGGAAAAAGGGATGGCGGCGCGGGGGTGGACGCGGACTCCGTAACGCTTGAAGACATGGCGAAAATCAGGGAAGTATTGAAAAAGAAAATCGCGTCGTCCCCTGACAATGGGTTTACGAAGAGCTTGGAACAGCAGTATGACGAGATGCTTGAGGAGGCTCCAAAGCAGGCGGCGACCGTGTTGAACCTGATTGGCGAACACATTTCCGAGGGGGCGGTATTGTATCACTGTTCAGTGGGAAAGGATCGGACGGGCGTGACCTCGGCACTGATTTATCTTCTGTGCGGCGTGGCCGAGGCGGATATTTTGGCGGATTACCAGGTGTCGGGCGATTATTTGCGGCAGAATAAAATGATGTTTGCTTCCCTTCCGGAGGAAATGCATTGTATGATGGAATCCCATGCGGAGACGATGCGGCATTTCCTGCAGTCGGCAAGGGAAAAAGATTACATAAGTACGTTGTATGCGAACGGATTGAAGGAATCGGCCGTCAAGGCGATTCGGAAAGCCGTGATGGAGGCGTAAAATTCAACCTCATCAGGCAAGTTCCCCTGCTTTTTAAAGCGGGGGAACTTGCCTGCTTCAGTGGGAGCACAAGCTCCCACTGAAATGCCGCGAAGCGGCAATGAGGTTATGAGCAAGTAGCGAAGCGGATTGCGAATATCCGTTTGACAAGAGCGTTTCATGGCCGTTGTTCGTTTCCTATGCACACACGGCCTGACGGGCGAACAAAATCCTCTCGTTTTCATATATTAATGATGTCAGGAGCATCGGCAATGTATGGGAAGAGAGGGTTTTTGTTTTGGATAAGAAATGGATTTGTGCAGGTATTGTTTTTGTGCTGTTATGTTTGGTGGGAATCGCGGCGTATGTCCGCCATCTTCACCATAAAAAGGCGAGGGCCGGGGTAAGGAGTCGAAGCGACATAAGGAAGCTTCAGGAAATTAACGATGCCCTGCGGCCGTTTGGATTTTCCTATGACTTGGAAAAGGACATTTTTTACTCTTTGAAGGATGCATGGCAGCGGAAAACGGGATATGGAAAGCTTTATGACGAAATGGCCCCGGTGATGAACATGGTGATTGACTGTGAGCCGATTTATTTTATGTATGATAACCGCAGATGGTTGATTGAATTGTGGAAGGGACAGTATGGCATCACTTCGGGAGCCGAGGTGGGAATTTACGTGGAAGAGGAGCAAAAGGGGCAGATACCGGCCGACGAGGTGTTTTATCAGGCCGTTTCCGAAGAAGAGGAACTGCCCTTGTCCATGACATTATACAAGGACGGAAAGTCATTGTTTCAAAGAGAGAAGCGGCATTGGTGGCTGACGGGATTTTGTCTGGGCATGTTTTCGGAGCCGGAGGATTTGGTACTGCGGGCATCTGTCTCATTCCCGAGTCAAGGGATGATGAAGGCCTTTTTGGCGGGGTGCTTCCAGGCGGGGTATCGTCCGGGGGAAGTATCGGTTCGTTACAACGAGGTGACGCTTCATTTTGCCAGGCCGAAAACATTGCAACCGACACTTGTGGGAAAATATCGTCGGCGTTTTATACAACGGCAGAACCAGTGGAATTGTAACTTGTATTTATATTTGACGAAAGGCTTTGACGGAAATCTTGACCGGCTGTATTATTTGATGATGGAATATCCCATGGTATTTCGCATGATAACGAAGCTTGGCAGGAGCGGGCGGATGCTGGATAAGGCCGGGGCGGGAAAAGGACGGAGAGAAAAATGAGCCGTGTCATGAAGAGGTTGGACCAGGCTTATGAAAACGCGCTCCGCCTTCCCATTGACGAGAGAAGTAAAATTGTTCTGATGAGCGATTGCCATAGGGGGATTGGAAACTGGGGCGATAATTTCCAGCCGAACCAGAACTTGTTTTTTGCCGCCCTGCAATTCTACAATAAGCAGAAATTCACGTATATTGAATTGGGGGACGGCGACGAGCTCTGGGAGAATCGGAATTTGAAAGAAATCATACGCACGCATAGCAACCAGTTCTGGATGATGTCGGAGTTTTACCGTGAGGGGCGGCTCTATATGCTGTATGGAAATCACGACAGGAAAAAGGAACACAAAGGCTTCTGGCAGGAAAACTGCCATTCCTACTATTGCGAGTCAGAAGGGAAATGCAGAGATTTGTTTCCGGGCTTGCAGGTGCAGGAGGCAATCCGGTTGCAGGAGAAATGTCCGCTTCGGGAAGAGCGGTTCCAATCAGAGCGGTGTTCGTGCCAGGCGGAGTGTCACCGGCCGGAGCATTGTCCACGCCAGGAGGAACCTCGTCATCAGGAAAATTGCCGTTTGAGGGAAATTTTACTGGTTCATGGACATCAGGGGGATTTTTGGAATGACACGGTTTGGCGGCTTACTCGTTTTCTGGTGCGTTATATCTGGCGGCCGTTGGAGCTGATGGGCTGTAATGACCCGACCAGTGCGGCGAAAAATTATCGCAAGAAAGAAAAAACGGAAGAGCGGCTGGCGGAATGGGCGAATGAGCATGAGACGATACTGGTGGCGGGGCACACCCACCGCCCGGTGTTTCCAAAGCCTGGGAAAGGCTACTATTTTAATGACGGAAGCTGCGTGCATCCGAGATGTATCACGGCACTGGAGATTGAGCGGGGCGGCATTTCGCTGGTGAAGTGGAGCTCCAAGGTGCGGGAAGATAACGTGGTATATATCGGGAGGGAGGTGCTGGAAGGCCCGGTTTGCTTGAAAGAATATGATTCCTAAAAGACATTTTTGACCCTTGGCAGTCCCCTGGATTTGTGATAAGATACAAGATAGGTACTTTTTCAATAAAAGGAGGAACGATACGATGTTAAGGATTGGTATGTTGACAAGCGGCGGGGACTGTCAGGCATTAAATGCGGCGATGCGCGGCGTGGTCAAGGGAATTTGCTCCAAAGTGGACGACGTGGAGATTTTCGGATTCCAGGATGGCTACAAGGGATTGATTTACGGGGATTTCAAGATGCTCACGTCGAGAGATTTTTCCGGAATATTGACGCGCGGCGGCACGATTCTCGGAACCTCGAGGCAGCCCTTCAAGCTGATGCGGGTGCCGGACAAGGATGGGTTGGACAAGGTGGAGGCTATGAAGCATACATACCATAAGCTGAGCCTGGATTGCCTGGTCATCCTGGGAGGAAACGGAACACAGAAGACGGCCAACCTGCTCCGTGAGGAAGGCTTGAATGTCATTGGCCTGCCAAAGACGATTGACAACGACTTGTGGGGAACGGAGATGACGTTCGGATTCCAGAGCGCGGTGGACATCGCGACGGACACGATTGACCGTATTCACACGACGGCGACTTCCCACAGCAGGGTGTTTATTATAGAGGTAATGGGTCACAAGGTAGGACATGTCACGCTGCATGCGGGCATCGCGGGCGGTGCGGACATCATTCTTTTGCCCGAGATTCCGTATGACATTGATGCCATCGTGGACGTTATCGACAAGCGTGACAGGGCCGGCAAGTCATTTACGATTCTGGCGGTGGCAGAGGGCGCGATTTCCAAGAAAGACGCGAAGCTGTCCAAGAAGGAACTGAAGGCGAAGCAGGAAAAGGATAAGAAGAAATATCCATCCATCTCTTACAAGCTGGCGGAGGAGATTCAGCAAAAGACGGACAAGGAAGTGCGTATCACCGTGCCGGGACATACGCAGCGGGGCGGGTCTCCGTGTCCGTACGACCGTGTATTCTCCACCAGGGTCGGCGCGAAAGCGGCGGAGATGATTATGAAAGGGCAGTTCGGTTACATGGTGGCGATGCAGGGCGGCGAGACGACGAAGGTTCCATTGCAGGAGATTGCCGGCAAGTTGAAATACGTGGATCCGAAGTGCAAGTTGATTAAGGAAGCGAAGCTGACGGGCATCAGCTTTGGTACCGTTGAGTAAGACGGAGAGATTTTGGGAAATGTTCATGGGAGGTCAGGTAAGGCATGTCATATATGGCATTATATAGGAAGTTCCGTCCGACGGAGTTTGAAGACGTAAAGGGGCAGGAGCATATTATTGCGACGTTACAGAACCAGATTAAGGCGAATCGTATCGGACATGCCTATTTGTTCTGCGGGACGCGTGGAACGGGAAAGACGACCGTGGCGAAAATATTTGCCAGGGCCGTGAACTGTGAACATCCGGTTGACGGGAGTCCTTGTGGGGAATGTGCGATGTGCAAATCCATCGCGGCGGGGACTTCCATGAATGTGATTGAGATTGACGCGGCCTCCAACAACGGTGTGGACAATGTCCGCGAGATTCGTGAGGAGGTCGCTTACCGTCCGACGGAAGGGCGGTACAAGGTATATATCATAGATGAGGTGCACATGCTTTCCATCGGGGCATTCAACGCATTGCTAAAGACGTTGGAGGAACCGCCGGAATACGTGATTTTTATCCTGGCGACGACCGAGGTGCATAAGATTCCGATTACCATTTTGTCCAGGTGTCAGCACTATGATTTTCGGCGTATCACGATTGAGACGATTACCTCGCGGATGAGGGAACTTCTGGACGTGGAGCAGGTGGAGGCCGAGGAGAAGGCATTGCGCTATATCGCGAAGGCGGCAGACGGTTCCATGCGTGACGCGTTGAGCCTCCTCGACCAGTGCATTGCATTTTACCTAGGGCAAAAGCTTACGTACGAGCATGTGCTGGAGGTGCTGGGGGCCGTGGACACGGACGTGTTCAGCCGGCTCTTGCGCAAGATTATCGAGAGAAACGTGGCGGAGGTTTTGGACATTGTCGAGGAACTTGTGATGCAGGGGCGGGAGCTGTCGCAGTTGGTGACGGATTTTACGTGGTATCTGCGGAACTTGCTTTTGGTACAGACTTCTGATAAGATAGAGGACGTTCTGGACGTGTCGGCAGAAAATTTGCGGCAGCTAAAGGAAGAGTCGCAGATGATTGAGACGGACAGGCTGCTTCGGGACATCCGCATTTTTTCTGAATTGTCGGGTAAGATGAAGTATGCGACACAGAAAAGGGTTCTATTGGAAGTGGCGCTTATTAAGTTGTGCACTCCGTCCATGGAGTCAAATCCGGACACGTTGTTAGACCGTTTGCGGGTTGTGGAAGCGGAACTGGAGAAGGTAAAGGCCGCCGCGGAGCAGGGATTTTTTGCCGGAGGATTTACGGACGGAATGCAAGGCGGTTTTGCGGACGGTGCAGCAGGAGCAAATGGCATTGCCGGAGGCGGTTTCATGGGCGGCACGTCAGGTGGCTTTGCGGGCGGCGCGGGAGCCTATGGCGGTACAAATGGATTCCCGGGTGGCGCGGGTGCTTACGGTGGTGCGCGGCAGGCAAGACCGCAGCTTACGGCGGCGGTGCCGGAGGACGTGGAGAAGGTGGTTAAAAAGTTCCGCGCGATTGCCGACGAGGTGTCGGCACCGACGAGCACGTATTTGAAGAAGGCGCGTCTAAGTCTGGGCGGGGACAATCGTCTATTGATTGTCTTGCCGGACGAGATGAGTTTTTCCATGGTAAATCGGGAGGATCACCGAGAGGAACTTACGGCGGCGATTGAAAACTATATTGGAAAAAAGATAGAAATCGAGGTGCGTCAGGTCGAGGAAGGCCGGCATTTTGAAGATACATTTGCAGATCTGGAACAATTTATCCACATGGAGATTACAGTGGAGGATTAAAATTTATGATTCCAGGGTCAAAAGCCTGTCCCCATGGCAAGCTTGCTTGCCGGTGGGGGCAAGGCTTTATGACCTGCCCCGATATGAGCAAGTAGTGGGGCGGAAGCCCCATGGATTGCGAATATCGGGGCGGATTGCGGGAGTGCGGAGCACGGAACAATCCGTGGAATCACTTTTGACGGGTAAATCAATAGAAGATGGAGGATTAGGAAAATGGCGAAACGTGGAGGTTTTCCGGGCGGCGCGATGCCCGGAAATATGGCGAATCTGATGAAACAGGCGCAGCGGATGCAGCGTCAGATGGAAGAGCAGGCAAAGGAGATGGAGACGAAGGAGTTTACCGCGACGGCCGGTGGCGGCGCGGTGGAAGTGACCATTTCCGGCAAGCGGGAAGTGCTGAAGGTGAAGCTTTCCGAAGAAGCGGTGGATCCGGATGACATTGAAACATTGGAGGATTTAATCGTGGCGGCGACCAACGAGGCGTTGCGCAAGATAGAGGAAGAGTCCGGGGCGGCGATGTCAAAGCTGACCGGGGGTCTGGGCGGCATGCCGGGGATGTTTTAAAAATGGAATATTATAGTAATCAAATCAGCCGTTTGATTGAGGCGTTTTCCCGGTTGCCGGGCATTGGCTCCAAATCAGCACAGCGGCTGGCTTTTCATGTCATTAACATGCCCAAGGAGCAAGTGGAGGGGTTGGCGAAAACCTTGGTGGAGGCGCGAAACAACGTGTGTTATTGCAAG
>CATLEQ010000193.1 GCA_949915905.1 uncultured Lachnospiraceae bacterium
CCCTCCGGGGGATGCGCACAAGCGCGAATAGAATCATGTCGCTAAAGCGACCGCGCTTGGCGCGAGAGTTTCGCAAGCGAAACTCTTTGTTCTAATAGAATCATATGTATTCTGCCTTTTCGAAATAATGCATCAGGATGTCCGCGCAGTTTTCGACTCCCAGTTCGCTTGTGTCAAGTATCATATGGTAATCATTGACATCGCCCCAGGTTTTTCCGGTATGCTCGTGATAGTATTCGGCACGTTCTGCGTCGGTACGTTCCACAAGTGCCTTGGCTTCCTCGTAGGAGAGGTGGTCATACTTCTCAATCCGATGGATGCGAAACTCCTTGTCCGCACAGATGAAGATGTTAAGCACGTTTAACTTGTCTTTTAAAATGTCGGAGGCACAACGGCCGAGGATGATACAAGGATTCTTGGCCAGCTCCTGAATGACTTCGACCTCGGTTTCATACGCCTCTTCGCCTAGCTTTTGCTCGATGTATGCCTTGTCGTAGACGGGAATGCTCAGCCTTTCCGAAAGCTCCTGGGCAATCACATGGGTTCCCGTGCCGAAGCGCCTGCTCATGGTAATCACTAGTTTCATTGGTGCAATCTCCCTCCTTTGTATGTGCAACCGGCTTTGAAAAAAATTGCCGGATGAACCTGGACAGAGCATACTGAAAATTCTTGGGGTGTCTCTGCCGCATACAAGCATTATACCACTATACAAGGAAAAGGAAAAGTGAAAGTTTTGAGAACAAAGAGGGCTTTGTCGGATTTAGTTACAATTCAGCCCGCGCTGGTGCAGTACTAAATTATAATTGCAACCAAAGATATATTTAAAATAATGTAATACAATCGCTTGCTTTTGGCATACGATAGTGATATTATAATAAACAAGAAAACAAGAAAGGGGAGATATTTATGGCATTGGCGACTTTAACCGCAAGAGTGGATGAAAGGGACAAGGCCAACTTCGATTTGTTTTGTTCTAATGTCGGGTTAAATACTTCGACTGCCATTAACCTTTTCGTAAAGGCGGTTTTGCGTGAGAATAGAATACCGTTTGAAATCATGCAGACTCCAGATCCGTTTTTTTCGGAAACGAACATGGCTTATGTCAAAAAGTCCGTACAGGAATTAAGGGATGGAAAAGGGAAGGCACACGAATTAATCGAGGTAGATGATGAGTGAGAAAATATGGTCAGATGATGCATGGGAAGATTATTTGTATTGGCAGATGCAAGATAAAAAAACAATTAAACGGATTAATCAACTTATAAAAGACATTGAGCGTAATGGATGTATGGAGGGAATGGGAAAGCCAGAACCTTTAACAGGCGATCTGCGAGGAGAATACAGTCGTCGTATCAATGATAAAGACCGTCTTGTGTATCATATGGAAAACGAGCGGATTTATATTGCTCATTGTAGGGGACATTATGGAGATAAATGAGCCGTAGTGCGGTATTTTTGTAGTGTTTCGGTGGTTGTTCAAAAAAGTAATATGGAGAGGAAGTTGAAAGTCATGTCATTTACGGGTTTTATGTTCCGGCTGCTGGCCGGGTATGGGGACAAGAAGAGGGACAAGAAGTTGACGGCTCCGGAGGATGTCACGGCATTGAAGGACATTGCCTATGCAGGTGGGGGAAAGTATAATCTGCTTGATGTGTATTATCCGAAGAGCGCGTCCGGGAAGTTGCCGGTCATTGTCAGCATTCACGGCGGCGGGTATGTCTATGGTACAAAGGAAGTTTATTATCATTATGGAATGTATCTGGCGCAGCAGGGATATACGGTCGTGAATTTTAATTACCATCTGGCTCCGAAGGCAAAGTTCCCGACACAGCTTGGTGAAATCAACCAGGTGTTTGTCTGGATGGCGGAAAATGCGGACAAGTTCCATATGGATATCAATAACGTGTTCGTGGTCGGTGATTCGGCGGGAGCGCAGCTAAACAGCCATTATGCGGCGATTTATTCGAATCCGGAGTTCGCGGCGAAGTTTGACTTCACGGTGCCAAAGGAAATCAAGATTCGGGCGATTGCGCTCAATTGTGGAATGTATACGATTGGTGAGCCCGAGGATAAGGAAAAGAATACTTCGGGATTAAGCACGGATGATTTGATGAAGGATTATCTGGGAAAAGAGAGGCCGAAAGAGTTGATGGAGAGACTTGACGTGTTGGGAAATGTCACTTCGGCGTTTCCGCCGTCGTTCATCATGACGGCAGAGTACGATTTTCTGAAGGCGAATGCGGAGCCGATGTATGAGTTTTTGAAGGAGAAGGGCGTGCCTTGTGAGTGGAAGAAGTATGGGGAAGAGGGGCAGAAGCACATGGCTCATGTGTTCCACGTCAATATGAACTTGGAAGAGGCAAGGCAGTGCAATCAGGATGAAATTGCGTTTTTTAAGAAATACGAGGTGAGATAAATTGCCAGAGTTACCGGAAGTTGAGACGGTAAGGCGGGTACTGGGTTCGCAGCTTGCCGGGAAGTCCATTTGCGCGGCACGGCTGATAACCCCGGGGGTAATCGCCCATCCGAAGGCGGAGGAGTTCGTTGCGGGAGTTGTCGGCAGGCGCATTGCGGGAATGGAGAGACGGGGGAAGTTTTTACAGATATTACTGGACGACGGCGGACGCATCGTCGTACATTTTCGCATGACGGGATGCCTTCTGCTTGTGGATACGGATTGCTCGCCAGAAAAGCATACACATGTGGTATTTTCGCTGGATGACGGGCGGGAATTACGTTACAGTGACCAGCGCAGGTTCGGGCGGTTGTGGTTTGTTCCGGCTATGGCGGACGTGTCAGGGGAAGGCAGAGTTCGCCCGGCGGACGAGGGCGCGACGGGACTTTCAATCACCGGGATGGATAAGTTGGGTTTGGAGCCGTTTGACAAACGCGTAACGTGGAAATACTTGCAGGAAAAACTGGGGAATAGGCGAATTAGCATCAAGGAGGGTTTGCTTGACCAGGGTGTCGTCGCCGGAATCGGCAACATTTATTCGGACGAGATTTTGTTCGCGAGCAGAATTTATCCGGGGCAGGAAGCGCGCACGCTTACCGTGGCGCAGTGGAAACGTTTAGCGGTGCAGATTCCGCTTACGATGGAGTACTACATAGAAACGAATGAGATTTCTTTTGAGGATTATGTGAAAGGGAGGGGCAAGGATTACCGCAATACGCCGTATCTCAAGGTATATGGACAGAAAGGCGAGCCGTGTCCCAAATGTGGGACGCCTTTGGAGAGTGCGAGGATTGGCGGTCGCTCTAGTGTATATTGCGTGAAATGTCAAAAGTAAGAGGAGGAATATAAAATGCCGCATATTATACCGATTAACGAGTTGAAAAACATTTCGGGAATTTCTGATATGTGCCATAAGGCGGATGAACCAATTTATATTACCAAAAATGGATATGGCGACATGGTAATTATGAGTATGGAAATATATGAGAGCACTATGCGACAGCTTTCTATGTATCGAGATATTGAAATATCCGAGAAACAGATAGAAAACGGTCAGATAAAAGATGCCAGAATATCTTTGAAAGAAAAAGTTAGAGAATTATCAAAGAAAGATATAAAAAGTGGACGAGAGAAGAAGCTTTAGGAAGTATTCCCCGGCCAATCACTTGTTGGTTGACCGGGGAAATTTTAATTTGTCTTTTCTTTTATGGTGACGTCTCCGTCTTCTGCGCGGATGGTAATCGTATTTGCCTTGCCGGAAGCGGCCTGGTAACGGGTGCGACTGCCATCGTCGGCATCTGGCGGCAACTCGTCGCCGAACAACACAAGCGTCCCGTAATCCACACTGATTTCGTAGTTGTACGTGTCGGCCGCGCCGGGCAGCGTAAGGGTAATGTCTCCATATTCGGCGGTGCAGTCCAGCGTGCCCAGTGATTTCGCGTCCAGGTTCAGCGTGCTATTGTCCAAGGCGAACTTGGCGTTTTTGCAAGAGAGATTTGTAAAATTGCAGGTTCCATAGCTGTCAGATACGGAAAGGCCGTCCGCTTCCAGGTTCGCGGCCGTGATTTTGCCTTCGTCCATTTCCAGCATAAGTGTGTCACTGTCAAGCTTGTCGATTTCGATTTTTCCCTCCGAATTTTCCAAAAGCACGTTCCCGGCAGTCAGGGAAAGTCCAAAGATGGAGAGTTCTCCCGAATGCCGGATGGAAATGTCGTCAAAGCCGGCATCCTGCGGAACGTATAACGTGATTTCATTTTTCTCGCGCGGATGAAAAAAATTAAGGTTCACCACCATGATGGAATTCAAAGGTTTTCGTGAGAGCGTCAAGGTTTGGCCTTCCATCTTGTACTCCAGTTCATCAAAGTTCGCGTCCAGCGTGTATTCCAGATAAAAATGCTCGTCCCCGGAGGGCTTTATCACGAAGTCGGCAGAAGCGGCGATGGAATCCAGTTGGACGTTCAGCTTCGTGACAGTTTCCAACTTTGTCTTAGGGAGAATGTTTTGCTCGGCGACGGCGGTCGAAGAGATGCCGTCCTTCGTGATTTTTACGCCGGGAAAACCGCCGAGTAGGATGCCGGTCATCATCAGGACGATACCGGCGATGATGAGTATCGAGCTGACAATCAATAATTGTTTCGTATTTTTCTTTTTGTCTTTTTTCATGATGCGTTCCTCCCGGATTCCGTTATTTCGTCATGGTCGTTTGCCGGCTTCTTTTTCGTCACGATGCGGCCGAGCAGTTGCGAAAAGCGGGCGATCAGCCAACCGGCGAAGCAATAAAAGGCATGGGCGGCAATCAGCCCGACTCCGATGAAAATCAGTCCGATGCCAAACGTGGCCAATCCGTTGGCAAAGTTTGAGAAAATCAAGGCGACTCCTCCGCCCGTCGCGATGATGCCGCTTGCCAACAAGGAAACCGCGAACAAGAAAGCGCACAAGACGCACATGAAAATGACAAGGACGAGCATCAGTACCAAAAGGAGCAGCACCGCAATCAAGGGCAGGGCAATCGGTGCGGCACAGATGCCCAAAATGCCGACGCGCACGGCGGAAATTCCCCGCTTGACCGTGGTGGGTGGTTCGGTCACGTTTTTAGCTGCCAATGTCGTAATCAGTTCTTTGGCCGCCTCCTCGGGAGAACCGAGGTCTTGGATGGCTTGTTCTTCATTTTCCGGGCCGGCCTCGGCGAAATATTCTTCAAAATACTCTAGTGCGCGGTCGAAATCTTCTTTCGGCAGTCGGCGCAGTTTGTGGGAAAGCGTTTTCATATATTCATTTTTCGTCATCGGTGATCCCTCCTTCATCATGCATGGTTGGCGAGGCGGTTTCGAGCTTGGCATCGGCATGACCGCCTTGTATAATTCCATCGATTTGTGTCGCGTAGCGTTCCCATTCGCCCAGTAGCTCGCCCAGATAAGCGCGGCCGCCGTTCGTGATAACGTAATACCTGCGGTTCCGTCCCTGGTACTGTTGGTCGTAGGTTTCCAGGTGTCCTCCTTCTTGTAACCGTTTTAAAATCGGGTAGAGAGAGGAGTCCTTCATGGGGGCGACTTGCTTAATGCGTTGGCTAATCTGGTAGCCGTACGCGTCGCTTTCGGCGATGATGGAGAGTACCAGCATGTCGAGCATCGGCGCGGTCAAAGGAAATATCATGTCATCAGTCCTTTCTTTTAAAATATATACTTTATTTTCACATATTATATATTATATAATATAAAAAGTCAATACATATGTAAAAAAAAGAAATCGACGAAACGTTCATGCTTTGCCGATTTCTTTTTTTATGCGAAACTATTCTGTTCATGCCTTATTGCTTTCAGTGTTCTTGCGTTTCTTGTATTTACGAATCGTGACAATTTCCAGTATGATTATGAGGATTGCCAAAGCCACGTCGATTCCAGCATCCTTACATGCGCCTCTTCGACATCGTATGCGACGAGGCAGCCGTCATGACCGCGAACGCGCCGCCTTCCTTGACCGCGATTTCAAATGGTTTCAGGTAAATTTCCCGGATAGCAGTCCATCTCCAATCTTCGTGCCCGCTCCTTGACCTGCTCCCATTGCGTGTCCGAGAGCATTGTAGGGCATTCCATCTGCAAGAGCGGCTGTAAATCCATTTTAAGTTCCGCTTGTGCCTTCCCGGCGGCATCAAATAGGGACATCGACTCCTCGCTTGTCTGCGACATGACGTTTTCATAACTTGAAAATGCGTGGTCATGGTCAAACAGCGGACAAAATCCGGTAATCCTGCCGGAAGAATGCTCCATCAAAAAGCCCCAGTTTTGTCCGTGACGGTCATTGTTATTTAATAGATAGTCGGCTATCTGCATTTGAAGATAAAATTTTCGGTCAAGTTTTATCGCCTCTTCATAAGGATTAAGCCCATAATAGCTACAAAATAAGGTGAATTCTTCGAACGTGACCAGCGCGGTTTCCTCGGAGGTAAATAGTTTGGAATTTACGATGCATTCCCCGACACACTGCAGCCATTCTTTCCGTTCCGGGCTTAGATAGGCATCCGTTTCTTCCTCCATGGAAATGAAATATGCAATATGGGGAATTCGCAGTGCATCTAATATTTGCGAGGCAGGAATTTCGTATTTTCCAACTTTGTGGAGATAAAGGTTGTCATTTTTTCGAATCCAGCCTTTGGCACTTGCCCCCATCGTCGTAAGCTCCGGGGTACGTATTTTTTCATGCCAATTCGCGTCATGAACATTCGTTTCTTGACGGAAATGAATGTTTTGACCGGACAAGGAAAGCTCTGCCACAAAGAAAGACAAGGGATTGTGGAACAAATTCACGTTATCCCAGCGCGCTTTATCTTGTTCTTGCTTAATCCAATAACCGTCCTCCAAACTTAACCCGCGACAAGCCTTGCATATTTCGTAGCGGTTCGTTTGGGAAAGCCGCAGTGAATTTAAAATTTCCTTGGCATAACTGCGTCCTATGGACAGGGTGCGGTTTGATGCCCATTCAATAAAATCCACGAAGGTCAGGCGTTCCTTGCGCAGTCCGAAAGGGAGCCGGTCAAAATCCAGTATCTGGCAAACCCCGGTATCTTGTATTTGTAAAATTGGTTCGTTTTTCAAAAGAAGTAACATGGGCGG
>CATLEQ010000194.1 GCA_949915905.1 uncultured Lachnospiraceae bacterium
CATCCCCATAAGGGAAAGGCTGTAGTGATTTGAATAAAGAGTTTCAAATGTAAATGGAATGCTAAGTTGTTCCATCCCCTCCCGGCCATGTGCGGCGGGAGGGGACGTCGATGATTTATGTTTATCTATAAAATTCTTCCACCGCCTGCACGAAGAAGTCCGCGGTTCCTTCCCCGTACTGTTCGTCGAGCGCGGCATGTGCTTTTTCGTCGTCCTTGTAAAGTCCGGCGAGGTCTTGTACCAGTTTTTTCACGTCTTTCATCTGGTAAAGCTGTTTTGACACGAAGTCGTATTCGCCGATGAGCTCTTTCACCTCAAAGGAGGAAACGTCCGCGCCGCGTTTGGCGGCCAGCTTTTTCATGACGTTATCCAGACGGTTTTGATACGCCTTGAAAATCTGCGGGTCGGTGGGGGTGGTTCCGGCCGCCATGGCACTTTCTTTGTCCCCGTACCATTCCACCATTTTTTGGAAATTTTTCTGCGCCCGTTCGCTGGAGGCACTGCGGATAAAAAGCCGGTGGAAGGTTTCCATATTGCAATTCTTAAGTAGTTTTTCTTTTTCTTCCATGGACAATTGTGTGTTTGCTTCTATAAATGTTTTTATGAAATCATGGCGTTGTGCGTCCGGCATGTTGGACATGATGGATTCGTACAAGTTTTCCATGTCCTCCGGGGTAAATGTTTTTTGACCGAGATTCGTTTGGCCGCATATTTCCTGGTTCATTTGTTGTTCTCCTTTCAAAATGTCGTCAATACTCTCGATGAGGTGTTCGAGACGTTCCTTTTTTTCAAGCAACATGCTCCGCTGCATCTTGAGTATTTGGTTTTTGTCAAGAGCGGGATTGTCCATGACGGATTTGATTTCCTTTAATGGAATGTCAAATTCGCGGAAGAACAAAATTTGTTGCAGTTCTTCCAGTGCCTTATCGTCATAAAGCCGGTATCCTGCCTCGCTCTTGTCCGTCGGCTTTAAAAGGCCGACCTGGTCGTAATAGCGGAGCATGCGCACGCTGATACCCGTCAAGTCTGACATTTCCTTTATCGTCCTCATCTTCATGTGACCTCCTTGGTGGTGATTCGTAGGTGTGCGCTTTGTGGCGCGCCCGTCCTTGATGGTTTCATTTTAAGCCCTGACACCGTGTGAAGGTCAAGAGGAAATTTTTCATTTACATTATGAAAAAAATCGCTTATACTTACTCTATGTAAACGAAAAGGTCAAATCCGCAGAAGAGCCGTGTATCTGTCTGCGGAGAAGTCAGGAGGTTTTTATGAGCATAGTATTTGAGGAAAGTACGAAGATATTTCATTTGTATAATCAGGAAATCAGTTATATCATGACGGTGCTTCCAAATGGGCACATGGGACAGTTGTATTTTGGAAAACGGGTACATCACGAGCAGGACTACGCCTATTTATACGAGATGTCATACCGCTCCATGTCTTCGTACGTGTTCGAGGGGGATTACTCTTTGTCGTTGGAGCATGTGAAACAAGAGTACGGGGTATATGGGACGACGGATTTCCGCCGCCCGGCCATAGAGATTTTGCAGCAAAATGGCAGCAGGCTTTGTGATTTCCAGTATAAATCGCATGAAATCAGCAAAGGAAAGCCAAAGCTTTGCGGGCTTCCGGCTACTTACGTGGAGAGCGGGGATGAGGCGGAGACGTTGATTTTGACGTTGGAGGATTCACTTACGGGCGTGGTATTGGAGTTGTTGTATACGATTTTTGCCCAAGGTGGAATTATTGCCAGAAGTGCAAAAATCACAAACAAAGGAACGGAGTCCTTACATTTGACGACGGCAATGAGCCTTTGTATGGACTTGCCGGACTCCGATTACGAGTGGCTGCAATTTTCCGGGGCGTGGGCGAGGGAACGTCATTTGAAGATGAGAAGGCTTGAACAAGGAATTCAGGCGGTGGACAGCCGCAGGGGACATTCTTCGAGTCAGCATAACCCGTTTATCGTGTTAAAACGGCCGGCAGCTGATGAATTTCAGGGCGAGGTGATTGGCTTTAGCCTGGTATATAGCGGTAATTTTCTTGCGCAGGCGGAAGTGGATACATACGATACCACGAGGGTTTTGATGGGAATTCATCCGATGGGATTTGATTGGCTGCTGGAGTCGGGAGATGCGTTTCAGACTCCCGAGGCGGTCATGGTGTATTCGAAGGAGGGGCTAAATGGCATGAGCCAGACCTTCCATCGGTTATACCAGAAGAGGCTGGCCAGAGGGTATTGGCGGGATAAGGCGCGCCCGATTTTGAATAATAACTGGGAAGCGACGTATTTTTATTTCACGGAGGACAGCCTGATAGAGATTGCCAGCAAGGCGAAAGAATGCGGCGTGGAGCTGTTCGTGTTGGACGACGGATGGTTTGGCGCACGGAGTAACGACCATGCCGGACTTGGGGACTGGGTGGCGAATCCGGAGAGGCTGCCCCATGGAATCACCGGGCTGGCCGAGCGCATCGAGGGAATGGGGATGAAGTTCGGCCTCTGGTTTGAGCCGGAGATGGTAAATAAGGATTCCAATCTCTACCGGGAGCATCCGGACTGGGTTCTGGCCACGCCGGGGAGAAGCATGTCACATGGCAGAAATCAGTATGTGTTGGATTTTTCACGGAAGGAAGTCGTGGATCGTGTCTATGAGATGATGGCGAAAATATTGAGCGAGGCCAAGGTTTCCTACATCAAGTGGGACATGAACCGAAGCATTACGGAATGCTATTCCGAAGCACTTCCTCCAGAGCGGCAGGGAGAGGTGTTCCACCGTTACATTTTGGGCGTATATGACTTGTACGAACGGTTGAACACGAACTTTCCGCATGTATTGTTCGAATCTTGTGCAAGCGGCGGCGCGCGGTTTGATCCGGGAATCCTTTACTACGCACCGCAGGGGTGGGCAAGTGATAATTCGGATGCCATTGAGCGTTTGAAAATACAATATGGGACTTCTTTCTGCTATCCTGTCAGCAGTATCGGAAGTCATGTGTCGGTTGCCCCGAATCATCAGGTATTTCGCAATACGCCGTTAAGCACGCGGGCAAACGTGGCGTATTTTGGAACATTTGGATATGAGTTGGATTTGAATAAATTGACAAGTGAAGAGCAGGAAATGGTGAAGGAGCAGATTATTTTCATGAAGCAATACCGCCATTTGCTGCAGTTTGGAACCTTTTATAGGCTTAAAAGTCCGTTTGAGGGCAATGTCACGTGTTGGATGGTGGTAAGCGAGGATCAAAAGGAAGCGATTGTCGGATGGTATCGCGTGCTCAATCATGCGAGCAAGCCTTTTGCGAGAGTGCGGCTTTATGGGCTGAACCCGGATTTTTGCTATGAGAATCAAAAGACAAAAAAGACCTATTTTGGCGACGAGTTGATGAATATCGGGTTGATTACGTCTGATGACATAATGATCCGAAGGGAAAATATTGCAGAATGCGCGGATTTTGCCTCCAGATTGTACGTGCTGAAAGCGGTTGAAAAATAGCGGGACAAAAGGCGGGGCAAAATTCGGTCTAATTGCAGGGGGCTTTCGTCCACCAATAATGTTTCAAGCTTTCCGGCATCATTTCATACAAGGCGTTGGCGGCATCGTCCGCCTCGACCTTGTATTTCCCAAGTATCCAGTTTTTGTACATTTCGCTGATTCCATAGCAAAACACGTCAAATTGCAGTGCCTCCTGCGGGGTGAAACCTTGGCCGTCACGATTTTCCCTTGTAATCGCGAGGGCGGTCTGGTAGGAGTATTCATAAATATAATTGCTGAAAGAATTGATTCCGGTCGAGTCGAAGGCGTGTTCCAAGTATTTCCAGCTTTCAAAGGCGACCTTGAACAGATGGTAATAAAGGTCGCGGTAATTACTGCATCGTTCGGGAGAGGCGTAGTAATCCAAAAGGTTTTTATAATTTTCGTTCATGACGTCATATTTGTCTTTAAAATATCGATAGAAGGTGGAGCGGCTGACGTCGGCTTCCTCGATAATCATTTCCACGGAAATTTTGTGGAACTCGTATCTGGTGATTAAACGATTAAAGGCATCCAAGATTATTTTTTGCGTTCTTGCAGGCATGACACACCTCTCGTAAAATGTATTGTAATGAAACAAAAATGCAAATATGTTTCATGACATGATATTACCATAATGGTATAATTTTCGCAATTAAAAATTCGTGAAAATGTATCAAGGCAACCGATTGCCGGAAAGAATCAGGAGGTACGAAAATGGCAAAAGAACATGTGTATACGGATGGAGAGAAGCGTTGTATGGAAGAATACTGGCAGGAGGCCAGTAAGACACCGAGGAAGAACTTGATTAAGCTGGTCGGGCATATCAACATGCTGAATCCGTTTCCGTCGGAGAAATCGTGGGAGTATATTTTGTTTGACCGGATGCTGACGGACGAGATGGTGGATTTCCTGCTCAAGATGAAATTGAGGAAGCCGTACTATATCAAGGAATTGATGGCGTTTAGCGGGAAGTCGTTGGAGGAGACGGCGAAATTCGTAGATGAAATGGTACATATCGGCATCATTGAATATACGAGCGACGACGATGGCGTGGACATGGTGCAGCTTCCGGTATTTGCGCCGGGCTCCATGGAAAACACGGTGATGGAGGCGTGGAGAACCGACAAGTATCCCGAGACGGCTCCGGCATTTTTGAATTATGTCAAAGGACTTCAGGAGAAGATTTCCGCCTTCGTCCCCATGGGGCAGGCTCTGATGCGGGCGATTCCGGTGGAGTCGGCCATCGAGCATGAGCCAAAGAAGGTGAAATACGAGGAGGTTTCCTACTGGCTTGACAAGGCGGGGGAGAGCATCGCCGTCGTCCCGTGCGAGTGCCGGAAATTAAGGCGCATGGTGGGAGAAGGCACGGCGGATCTGGAAGGCGAGTGGTGCATCGAACTGGGAAAATACGCGGAAAGTTGTATCCGTGTCGGCAAGGCGAGGCGGATTAGCAGGGCTGAGGCCGAAGATATTTTAAGAAAGGCGGAAGAAAATGGATACGTACATCAGTTGTCAAATATTGACGGACCGGATTTTTCGCTTTTCATTTGCAATTGTGCGTGGGATACGTGCATGGCGTTGAAGACGTCGTGGTACACCCAGTCGCCGAGCTTGTCGCGGTCGAATTATGTTGCCGAGGTGGATAAGGAAAAATGCGTGGCTTGCGGCGGATGCGTGGAGGTTTGCCCGCAAAACGCGGCGAAACTGGGGCAGAAGCTTTGCCAGAAAACCCCGGTAGAAATCCATGACAAGGAAATCCCGGACGATCATCTGGTATTTGGCAGGAAACATTGGCAAAATGATTTTCTCACCAACCGTGAAAACGTGTTGCCCGAGACGGGAACTTCCCCGTGCAAAACGAACTGCCCGGCACATATTTCCGTGCAGGGATATTTGAAAAAGGCCGCCGAGGGAAAATACATGGAGGCTTTGGAGATAATCAAGAAGGAGAACCCGTTCCCGGCCATGTGCGGCAGGGTGTGCGCGAGATTTTGCGAGCAGGTGTGCACGAGGGGGGACGCGGATGTCCCGGTGGCGATTGACGAGGTGAAAAAGTTTATCGCGGAGCAGGAACTTCATGCAAAAAAACGGTTTGTTCCGAAGAAAAAGTTTGAAAACGGAAAGAAAATCGCGGTTGTCGGTTCCGGTCCGGCAGGTCTTTCTTGTGCATATTATCTGGCGGTGTACGGGCATGACGTGACGGTGTTTGAGAAGGAAAAGGAGCCGGGCGGCATGATGCGTTTCGGCATGCCCTCTTTCCGACTGGAAAAGGATGTCGTGGATGCGGAGATAGAAGTGGTGCGTAAGCTGGGCGTGGAAATCAGGACGGGCATCGAAGTGGGAAAAGACGTCACGCTTGACGAGATTCGGGCACAAGGGTATAAAGGGTTTTACGTGTCCATCGGCGCACAAGGCGGGCGCAAGCTGGGCATTTCCGGCGAGGATGGCGAGGGCGTGTTGTCCGGTGTTGACTTCCTGCGCAAATCCGCCATGGGAGAAATTGACAGGCTCGCCGGCAAGGTCGTGGTCATCGGCGGCGGCAACGTGGCGGTGGACGTGGCGAGAAGCGCCGTCCGTTATGGCGCGGCCGAGGTGAACATGTATTGCCTGGAGTCCAGGGGGGAGATGCCGGCATCTGAGGAAGAGGTGCGGGAAGCCGAAGAAGAAAAAATCGTGGTAGGCTGCGGTTGGGGGCCGAAAGAAATCTTATGCGAAAACGGAAAGGTGACCGGCATTATTTTGAAAAGATGTTTGTCGGTGAAAGATTTGGACGGAAGATTTCGTCCGACTTATGATGAGAATAATACGCTGACGATTGCCTGCGACTATGTGCTGGCGGCCATCGGTCAGTCGATTGAATGGGGAGGGCTGCTTGAGGGAAGCGGCGTGAAATTGAACCGTAACCAGACGGCCAGGGCGGACGCGTGGACGTACCAGACGGGGGAACCGGACGTGTTCGTGGGAGGCGACGCGTATACGGGTCCGCGTTTTGCCATTGACGCCATCGCGGCCGGAAAGGAAGGAGCCGAATCCTTGCACCGCTATGTGTGGGAAGGACACAGCCTGACATTGGGACGCGTGAAGCGGGACAATTATCATTACATAGACAAGGATAATCTGGAGATAGGCGGGTATGACCGCGCGAAACGGCAGACACCGGGGAAAGACGCGGCCAAGGCCTTGACCTTCGCGGATGAAAGAAAGACGCTGACAGAGGAGCAGGTGAAAATAGAGACGGCAAGGTGTTTAAGCTGCGGGGCGGCGCACGTGGATCAAAAAATCTGCATTGGTTGTGGATTGTGCACGACAAGGTGCAAGTTTGACGCCATTCATTTGACAAGGAAATATGACGCGTGGGGCGAACCATATGAAAAATTGATACCGGTCGTGGCAAAGGGCGTCATCAAAAAGGCGGGGCGGGCAATTACGCATGGTTCCGTGACAAAAAGGTAAAAGGTATGACTTGTAGTTATACTAGAACCGTAAAGGGGAGGGGGACGTGTAT
>CATLEQ010000195.1 GCA_949915905.1 uncultured Lachnospiraceae bacterium
AACAATTGGACATGACAAAAAAACAAAAGGAGAAACTGGTTTCTCAAATTTATTTCAAGAACAAGAAGACGAAGGACTTTTACCTTTGCAAGGACGGGAGGATTAAGTCATACAATCCCCAGTTCATTGCGGACTCGAGGGAGCAGTTGATTGACAAGCTATATGATTATTATTTCAACAACACGTTGGAAGATGTCTACGGACAATGGTTAAGGCACCGCATGGAGACCAAGATTGTGACGAGCAAGACCATCGAAGAATACATGGGACTGTGGAGACGCTTCCTGGCCGATTCCGAAATCGCGCACATGCAGATTGCGGACATCAGGGCGAAGCACCTCATGAAGCTGTTCCAGAAGTGGACGGGAAACGGCCTTATCACCCGGAAGGACTTCAACAACCGCAAGTCCTTGTTGAACGGCATCTTTCGCCACGCCGCATTAAATGAACTGATTTCCTTTAATCCGATTACGTCCATTCCGTGCAACGAACTAAAATTCAAACTTCCGAACGCGCGCAGAAAGGCCTACACGATAGAGGAACGTGAAAAGCTACTGGCTTACTTGGACACGTTGGAGTTTGACGCGTATGTCGGGGCGATAACGCTGGACTTTTACGGCATATTCAGAATCGGGGAAATCAAGGGTTTGTCATGGGACGAGTCCGACGGGAACCGAGTCACAATCAAGAGACAGCTTATCGAGGAACGCGCGTTGCAGGAAGATTTGACGCTCGGGCATCCTTATCGAGTGTTGAAAGACCCGAAAGGCAACCCGTACTATAGCATACGGACGGAAGTCGTTTCCGAAAAGGGATTGGAGATTTTAAGGAAGATGAAGGCCTTGAACCCGTCGGGGGAAACGCTCTTCATGCATCAGGGCAGGCCGTTGACAACGGACACGTTTAATCGCCGTTTAAAGGGTTATTGCGCGGCCGCTGGAGTCCCTTACCTATCAAGCCACAAGATACGGTTCACGGGCGCGTCCATGCTTTATGACGCGGGGATGAAGGCCATCGACATCCAGCCATTGCTCGGACACTCCACGCTCACCATGACGGAGCATTATATCGGCCAGCGCGTGAAGGAGCAGGACACCAGCCAAATGTCCCAAATATTGGCATAAAGCCCGTAAAATGGGGCTGTACAAAATTGTACAACTTTTTCTTAAAAATGGAAACACCCCAAAAGCCTCTATTTACAAGGCTTTTAGGGTACACAAATAACTGCCGCAGACCGGAATCGAACCGGTACGGGTATCACTACCCACGGGATTTTAAGTCCCGGGCGTCTGCCAGTTCCGCCACTGCGGCAAATCTCAATGATATATGTCTGACAACAATCAAACATACAACGACCCAGAAGAGACTCGAACTCTCGACCTCCGCCGTGACAGGGCGGCGCTCTAACCAACTGAGCCACTGGGCCTCGTTATGAGCACTTAGCACTCGTCTTTTGAGTGCTTACGTGCGATACATCCCACCGCCGTTAGCGAGGTCTTTCCGAGCTTACCAGGTGGGGCATAATGAACACTTGGCGTGTTCCATGTAAAATGGACCTTCGGGGACTCGAACCCAGGACCGACCGGTTATGAGCCGGTTGCTCTAACCAACTGAGCTAAAGGTCCATACTTTGTCCCTAAAAGGAACAAAGCCGATGATCGGACTCGAACCGATAACCTGCTGATTACAAATCAGCTGCTCTGCCAATTGAGCCACATCGGCATATTTAGTTTCTTCGGAGCAACTGATTTGTAATCAGCACTCTGCCTGCGATTGACGTGGTCAATCTTAATGAATTGAGCCACATCGGCATATTTACCACTTCCATTTACTTCATTTATAGAAGTAAATGACTCCGACGGGAATCGAACCCGTGTTACCGCCGTGAAAGGGCGATGTCTTAACCGCTTGACCACGGAGCCAAAACACAAAAAACAACCTTTTGTCTTAGCGACGCTTTAAATCATACCATACCTCTCAAGATTTTGCAAGCATTTTTTATTACGAATCTAGGGTTATTTCACCCCAACGACATAATAAATCAAGGCAGATTGTGGATTCACCCGACACTCTGCCTTGATGGGGAATAAGCGGATTCAGATTTCAGCGTGTTGCTTGCGTTCTAAAAGCTTCTTGAGCCTGCGGATTTCTTCGTCCTTTTGATTTAGTTTTTCATTTTGCGAATCGATGGTGTTTTTCTGCGAGTCAATCGTGCCCTGCATCCCGTCAATCGTGCCCTGCATCCCGTCAATCTTGTCTTGCATTTCGTCAATCATCAGTTGAACGGTGTTTCTATCCAATATTCTTAGTTCCTCCGAAAATATGCCCATAGTCCTCTCCACATTTCTACACATCGCATAGACTTCCTCATACAAGGGCTTGAATTCCGGATGTTGTTGGATTAGTTTCACAATCCATTCCGGGTCATCCACGCTCAAAAAGGTCAGCCACACGTCCAACGGGGTTTCCATGCCCCTATTGTATAGGTTTTGGCGGAAGATGTCCAGAGGGATAAAGACATATTCTTGTAAGAGATTGATTTTTAACTTTGTGTCCACCGTTGCCTGCGCGTGGTGGATATAATCGTCTGGTAATTCATGAAATTCTTCCGTGCTTGTTTCAAACAGGACGATGGTATAGACTTTTTTGATGTCCTTGTAGCTAAATGCTTTTCCTTTCTCACCTCTGACGCGTTTATACTGTCGTAAGAGCAAATCAGCCGAGTAGCAGGCGGAACGTTGGCCGGGGAATTTGTAGCCGATTCTTTGACACTCGACATTCGCCAGGCTGCCGTCCTCCAACTCTACCAGAATGTCCATAAGTAATAGGGAACTCTCGTCCGCGAGCCGGGTGTTGTCGGTGGGGAGAGCTTTCTTTACCTTTACTTTTTGTTTCAGTAAAAGAGATAGAAGCATTTCCAAGCGTTCCGGCTTGGATTCCGGGTCAAAAATCTCCTTGAAAAATGCATCATATAGGATTTTTACGCCTTTCATCCCACTTGTAAAATCCAAAAACTCTTGTTGCTGTTCTTTCGTCCAACTGCTAAATAGGTCGTTTAATTGTTGCTTTTGCCGAATCTCGTGCAAAACTTCACCTTTCGTTTGAATCATGGGAAAATACCTTTTTGGTCCTCTTGCCATACGCGAAGCCTCCTTCTTCTTGTGTTTTTTGTATCATAGGAAACTTCGTTCCCTATGATACAAAACCCTCCGGGGGATGCGCACTTCGCGCCCAAGGAAAATGGCTGCTGGCGCAGCCGCGCTCCGGCGCGAGAGTCCGGCAAGCCGGATTCTTTGTTCAAGTTGCATTAGTCATATCACTGTACTTCATGTCATTGTCGGATATAGCTTCGAGCGGAAGCACCGAGAATGAGAGCCTTTCGGCGAGAATGGAAAACGGCAGATTGTCGTTTTCGGATACCGTGTACTTGATATAGAGACATCATAGCATGGGTGTTTTGAAGAATGCAAGAGTAAATTTCTCGATTGCGATTTCTTGTGAAATTTGTATAAATATCATGGCTGGTTATGCATTTACGCGAGCTTATGACAGCGGTGCATTTCACACAATCCCTTGTAAAATCAAGAAGATCACGTTCTATTTTATCGGTTGGCAAAATGCACAATTGTTTGAGAAGCATTATTGTTTGGCTCACGCGCATGTCACTCTTTTCAAAGGCTTATGTTTCTTGCTGTGGGGGTATCCGCCTTTTCCGCTTTGTTCTTTACTTCTTTCTGAAGATGTACTATAATACATTTTGCAAAATACGAAAAAAATATATAATATAGCCAAGAAATATAAAAATTATATGGATATCAATTGTACTATAAAAGTCCTGAATGGGGGTCATGTCATGGAGGACGCTTGCATTCGCAAATAGGTAGTATAACAAATGGGAGGAAGGTTGAAAATGGAAGTTTTTGTGAGAAATTATGAGGAAAAGGATTTGCCGGAGATGGTTCGAATCTGGAACGAGGTGGTGGAGGAAGGAATCGCCTTCCCGCAGGAAGAGTTGCTGACGATGCAAACCGGGCGGGAGTTTTTTGCCGCGCAAGTATACAATGCCGTGGCCGTGGATGCCGATACCGGCGAGGTTTTGGGATTATATATCCTGCATCCGAATAACGTGGGGCGTTGCGGACACATTTGCAATGCGAGCTATGCGGTGGGCGCGGGAAAAAGAGGGCTGCACATCGGTGAAAAGCTGGTTTCGGATTGCCTGGTGCAGGGGAAAAAGCATGGATTTCGTGTGTTGCAGTTCAATGCCGTGGTGGCGACCAATGTCCACGCGAGGCATCTCTATGAGCGGCTTGGATTCGTCCAGTTGGGGACGATTCCGCGGGGATTTCGGATGAAGGACGGGCATTATGAGGATATCTGCCCGTATTATCACGAATTGTAGAACAGAAGTGGGATGAAGTTGACTTTGAAATAAGTGGCCGGAGCGGATGGTTTGCCGCCCCGGCGTTACGTTTTTAGTGCATTCGTATGAAAAATATCTTAGATTTACAAGTTCTCCCCGTTCGTGCGTATAATCTCCGCATAAAAGTGCGCGGAATCTTTCAAGGTCCGTTTGAGTGTCTGGTAGTCCACGTGAATCAGTCCGAAGCGTTTGTCATAACCTTCCGCCCATTCGAAATTATCCATCAGTGACCAGTACTGGTAACCAATGACCGGGATGCCGTCGTCGATGGCGCGCTTTACTTCCTTGATATAGCGGCGCATGTAGTCGATGCGTTGTGGGTCGTGCACTTTGCCGTCGCTCATGACAAAGTCAATGTTTGCCATGCCGTTTTCCGTAATCAGAATCGGCAGGTGGTAACGCTCGTAGTGGAAGCGCGGAATCCAGTAAAGCGCTTCCGGGGTGATGGGCCATCCCATCGCCGTGCGCGGCATGCCGGAATAGATTTTCGGGTTTGGGCTCCCATCGTAGGGGTCGTTGTAATTGTTTGAATTATACAAGTTAAATCCGCAAAAATCCAGTGGCCGGTAAATGATTTTCATGTCCTCTTCCGTGAGAATGCTTTTCAATCCGGCTGGAATCGTGCCCAAAAGCACCGGATCCATCCACCAGGAACAACCAAACGGCATGGTTTCCTCGTAGGTGGCCGATCGTGCCGCCTCAATTGCCTCCGGGGAATCATTGTCCGGCGTGAAATAAGATCCCGTGGGGGCAAAGCCGATAAGCGGTGATTTCTTTGCATGGGCTCGGATGGCGGAAACGGCCTTTCCGTGGGCGTAGAGCGTGTTTTTCGTAAGTTCCGGCACTTTGTCAATGACTTGTAAAAAAGGCGCATGTGCGCCGCCTAAATATCCGGCACCGATAAAGCACTGCGGCTCGTTGACGGTCATCCAGTACTGCACGCGGTCGGAAAGCGCGTCCACGACGATTTTTACATAATCGGCGAAAGCGTCGGAAATGCCGTCCCAGGTCCAGCCGCCTTTTTCATGCGCCCACATGGGCAGGTTCCAGTGAAACAGCGTGACCATCGGCACGATTCCCACGGCCAATAACTCGTCCACCAAATCGGAATAAAATGCCAGCCCTTTTTCGTTTACTTTTCCTTCTTCGGGAATCACGCGAGGCCAACTGACGGAAAAGCGGTATGATTTTAAGCCGATTTCCTTCATCAGGGCGACATCTTCTTTGTAGTGGTGGTAATGGTCGGCCGAGACGTTTCCGTTGTCCCCGTGGACGACGTGGCCGGCGGACAGCGCGTCCCAGATGCCAGGGCCTTTGCCGTCATCCAAATATCCCCCTTCCACTTGATAGGCGGCGGTTGCCGCACCCCATAAAAAATCTTTTGAAAAACCCATGTCGTTCTCCTTTCTTTTGTTTATCTATGTATCATAAAGTAAGTGACTTGTGACAATTGGTGAAGGAGGGAGGCTTCTTTAAGAGGCTTCTCCCTCAATCCGTATCTGGCACATTTTCATTGCTTCCAGTGCGTTTTTATGGCTCTGCGGGGTGACTCCGGCACAGCAAGAAGCATCCACGATGACGGGAACTTCCGGCAGGAAGGACTTCACCAGCAGGGCGTTGGAAATCACGCAGATATCGGTACACAGCCCGACAATGGTGACGGATTCGATGCCCGTCTCCCCGCAATTTTTTAAATCCTTGTCCTGCGCTTTTAAAAGTTCTCCGAGGGCGGTACTGCCGAAGGTGGGCTTGTCGATTGGCTCCTCCGTTCTAAGGGCATCGAGCTCCGGTCGGATTTCCCAGCCGGGAGTTCCTTTGACACAGTGGACGACGGGCAGGTTTTGGCCCTCCTGCGACTCCAGGTAATTTTCGGCGTGCGTGTCCCTGGTAAATAATATGCGGCCTTTGAATTGTTCGATTTTCTTTGCTACCGCGGGAACGATGGCGGCGGCTTCGGCGGTGCCTAGCGCTCCGTCGATAAAGTCATTTTGCATGTCTACGACTACTAAAATATTCATAATGTCATCCCTTTCAAATGTTTGATGATTGAAGCATACCATTTTGCGATAAAGAAAGCAATGGCATTCGTCAATAATAAAAAAATAATAAACATCAATAAACAAATTATAAAATATCATTGAAAAATTATAAACTCGGGCGTATAATACGAGTCGAAAAAGGAAAGGTGTCAATACAGATGATGCAATATACCAGGGAAACGGCGGTCGCGCGGCTGCTGGACGGCTATCGGCCGTATTACGATATTACGATGTCAGAGGAAAAACAAAAACCACTCACGGCGATTTGTGAGTTTTTTGAGCATTCGGAGAAATACGTCTTGTCCAGACGGGCGAATTTGTGGGAGGCAAATTGCGAGGAGTTTGTCTATTTGTTCGAGATGGAGCACCTGACGAAGGACGTGTTTGAGAGGTGTCGTGACATGGCTTGTAAGGACGGCCTGGAACGGGCGCATATCGGACCCGGGCACATGTACACTTACATCACATCCATTTTCGTCTGTGGCACTTGTGAGAAGGATGCCGCCGCGGCGGTGAAGAGGTGCCG
>CATLEQ010000196.1 GCA_949915905.1 uncultured Lachnospiraceae bacterium
TAAATGCCACCAGCTCCTGCCAGTAACCGTTCACGTAGGCCTCCTGCATGGGCGTGTCGTATTCGTCCAAAAGGATGATGACTTTCTTCCCGTAATGGCGGTACAAATATTTGGAAAGATAATGGAGAGCCATCGTCATGTCCGTGTCGTCCATGTCCAATGTGATCCGCCTGAAAAAGTTTCGTTCGCCTTCGTCCATGGAATCATCCTCTAAAAGAAAGGAATGATCCATATATAAATTGGCAATCAACAGGCAGATTTTTTTCTTCGCGTTGGCGTAATTTGTTTCCTTTATGTTGGCGAAGGACAAGCTGATGACGGGATAGGTTCCTTGCAATTTCCGGTAATCCTCGTCCTCCCAGATGGAGAGTCCTTGGAACAAGTCGCCCCTTTCTGCGTAATCCACGGAGAAAAACTGTTCCACCATGCTCATGGTCAGGGTTTTGCCGAAACGGCGGGGGCGGGTAATCAACGTGACAACGTCATCGTTATCCCACCATTCCTTGATAAAGGACGTTTTGTCCACGTAAAAGCAATTTTTTTCAATTAAGGTGCTAAAATCTTGCACTCCGATCGCGGTTATTTTTCTCATGATGACCTCCGTAGTGGGTTACCGTCCATGGAAATCCCACATGGACATGTTCCATGCCTTTCTAGCGTTCTTGAACTTAATATATTGAGGAGCAAAAACATTTGCCCCCGGCGTCTATAGTATATCAAGAAACAAGAAATTTGACAATGCAAAAGTAATTACAAAGGGGGTTGAAAAAAATAGTCAATGCGCTATGATAGATATGAAGATTGACCGACCTGGTCAATGGATGCGGCGCATGGAATTGGCTAAAGCAGGGGGTGTGGGAATGGCAGACAAATTTGAAGGGTTGTCGAAGGAGAAGCGGCAGAGGATTATCAACGCGGGGTTCGAGGTGTTTTCACAGAACGACTACCGGCGTGCCTCGACCGATGAGATTGCGGCCAGGGCGGGGATTTCCAAGGGACTTTTGTTTTATTATTTTCATAATAAGAAATCGCTGTACTTGTATCTTTTTGAATATTTGAAAAAAATGCTGATCAAGCTGGTGGTTGACGAGAGATTTATGGAGATTACGGATTTTTTCGAGATTTTGGAGTATTCTACGCAAAAGAAAATGGAAATCTGGAAAAAGCACCCGTATTTCCTGGATTTTGCAATGCGGACGTATTTTTCGGAAAAAGAGGACGTGTCGCCCTTTTTGAAAAAAACGTATAAGGAACTGGAAGTGGTACTGTACCGGCAATGTTTTTCCCATGTGGACACGTACAAGTTTCGTGAGGGAATCGATCCGTTCCACGTTCTAAAACTTCTCGTGTGGATGTCGGACGGATATTTGCGCGAGGTAAACATGCAGGGAAATGGGTGGGACATGGAAGAGATAAAGAAAGAATACGACGGCTGGATCCGCATGCTTCGGCGGGAGGCGTATAAAGAGGAATATTGGAGGGAGGAAGACAAATGGGAGTCATCGAAGTGAATCATGTGACGAAGGATTATGGCAGGGGACGGGGCGTGTTTGACTTGAGTTTCAGCGTGGACGAGGGGGAAGTCCTTGGATTTTTAGGTCCCAATGGGGCGGGCAAGACGACGACCATCCGGCAGTTGATGGGATTCATCCGGCCGGACGGCGGGAGCCTGCAGATTTGCGGAAAGGATTGCTTTAAAGAGCGTGACGTTATCCAAAGGTCACTTGGTTACCTTCCCGGAGAGATTGCATTTATTGATTCGATGAAGGGGATGGAGTTTGTCCGCTTCGTGGCGCGGATGAAGGAAATGAAGGATTTGGGGCGTGCCGGGGAGCTGATGGAACGTTTTGAACTTCACCCTGACGGGAAAATCAGTCGCATGTCCAAGGGCATGAAGCAGAAAATCGGAATCGTCTGTGCCTTTATGAACGACCCGTCCATCTTGATTCTCGATGAGCCGACCAGCGGCCTTGACCCATTGATGCAGAATCGTTTTGTCGAACTGATTCTGGAAGAAAGGAAACGAGGAAAGACAATTCTCATGTCCTCGCACATGTTTGAGGAAATTGAGAAGACGTGTCGGCGGGCGGTCATCATCAAGGCGGGAAGACTGGTGTCGGTAGAGGACGTGGAGAAATTGCGGGACAGCAAGGGGAAGAAAATCGAGGTGCGGTTTGCAAACGAAGGGCAGGCCGGGGCATTTGTGAAGGAATACGCCTTGTCGGAACATGGAAAGGCATGGCGGCAGGACGCGGTTGTCGGCTTGCAGATACAAGGGAGCATGGACGCGTTTTTGAAGACGGTCAGCAGGTATCATGTGGTGGACTTGCAGACGCAGAGCCAGAGCCTGGAAGAACTGTTTATGCACTTTTATGGAGAGTCGGAAGGTGGTAAAGGCGGCGAAGATGGTAGTGGAGAGAATGATGGCGGCGTTGTTCGCGGGAAAGGGGTGCATGTAGGATGAGCGGGGTATTGTTTTGGAAGGAAATGAAATCGAACCTTTTCTTGTTTGTGATTTTCGTCGGCGTGCTTTTGATGTACGCGGCGACGATTATTTACATGTTTGACCCGCAGATGGCGGACAGCCTAAGGCAGATGACGGAAAGCATGCCGGAACTTTTTGCGGCGTTTGGCATGGCGACAGTGGGGGAGAATTTGTTGGAATTTGTGTCCAATTACCTCTACGGCATGATATTTTTGGCATTTCCTGCCGTTTATCTGGTAATTTTGGCAAAGCGCTTGATTGCCGGATACGTGGACAACGGTTCCATGGCCTACCTTTTGGCCACGCCGAAGAAGCGGGTTCAGATTGCGTTGACGCAAGTTTCGGTGATGCTTGTCACCTGCGTACTGGTAGTGGCGGTAGTCGCGTCGGTGATGGCGATTTTGGCGGAAGGGATGTTTCCGGGGGAACTTGACATGGAAGGGTTTTTACGGGTAAACGTGGGATGGCTTGGCGTATTGGTGTTTTTTGGCGGCATCTGTTTCTTGTTTTCTTGTATCTTTAACCAGTCTCGTTATGCCGTCGGCTGTTCGTCGGCCGCGGTAGTGTACGCGATTTTGCTGCAAATGCTCTCGCAGGTTGGTGACAGCCTGGAAAAATTGCGTTATTTGACACCGCTGACCTTGTTTGACATCGAAGGATTGACGTCGGGAACGAAGGAGGCATGGATGGGATGCGTGACATTTTATGTCGTGGGACTTGCATGCATGGCGGCGGGAGTGATATACTTTGACAAGAAGAATTTGCCGTTGTAATTTGGTGTTTATTTGCAAAAAAATATGAATTATAGGGAATTGGGGAAAGGGCATCCTACCGTATGGGTTATGGCAGGATGTCTTTTTCTATGAGGAGATTTGCGATTTGTCGGATTTTTGAAAAAAGAGGTCGTTTTTGTGAGAGGAAAAACAGAGAAAGAAGTGTATCATATAGAATAGAAGAAAGATGCGTTTTAAAAGGTACGAGGTTGGGCATGAAAAAGCGATTTTTAAATTTTTCTTTATCCAAAAAGGTTTTATTGTTGAGCGGGATGATGATTATCGTACCGCTCTTATTGGCAGGAATTTGTATCAGCGTGTATTTTTTGTCATTTTCCGTGGACAATTCATATCAAAGTACGTGGCAGATGTTGGATCGTGCGCTGGAGAATCTGGAGACGCAGTGGCGGCAGACGGAGGGCATACGGGACGCGTGCATCGTCAATTATCCATTGCAACGGCTGGGAAGCGGGGAGCCGGAACGAAAGGATTATGTCGATGCAAAAGATTTTTTGGAAGAGTTCGTGAAACAAAGTGATATTTACGAAAACATTTGCGTGGTGGAAAACGGCGGCATCCTGATGCAGGGCGGCATGTATATCGAAAACATGGAGGAAGGATTTCAAAAGGAAGTGGAAGACTATTTTGCGGACAATCCAGGAAGTTATGACTGTTGGACCTTATCAGGCGGGATGCAAAGGTCGCCATATGTCAAGTATTCTTACGCGGGGGACGTACTGACGTATTGTGGTCTGGTGGACAGTTTCTTTTCCAATGATTTTTCGGAGACGCTTGGTATCTTGTACGTGAGTGTCAGGGAGGAAGAATTATATCATGTATATGGAGACTTTCTGGCGGATCGGACATTGGATTATTTTTTGATGGATTCGCGGGGAAATATTTTGTCGGCCAAAAACAAGGAGGGTTTGGGGACGCAAATCGAGGGAGTGGAGAAGTTTGAAAAAAATTTGAAAAAGAATGGCGAGGGTAGCTTTTGGAGCGGGGGCAGAATTTATATCTATAAATATAGTTCCTTAATTGACGGATATCTTGTCAGCGTGTATTCCTACATGGAATATTTTGCCGGGGTGATTTTGGTCTGTGCCGTTATCGGGATGGCGACTTTGATTTGCATGCTTTTCGTGCTCGTGTACATCCTGATACAGAAAAAGTATATTGTGCGGCCCATTTACGAATTGGTTGGCAAATTCGGACAGATTGAGGACGGGGACATGCGGCTGATTGATTACGACGGGCGCAATGATGAAATCGGAATCTTACAGTTATCGTATAATAAGATGGTGATTCGTCTGGAAGAAATGATTGAGGAAATACGTCAGATTGGCGACAAGAAAAAGGAGGCGGAGCTCCAGACGCTGATTTCCCAGATTAACCCGCATTTCCTCTATAACACGTTGGATTCCATCCATTGGAAGGCGGTGCTAAACCGTGACGGGGAGGTGGCGGAGCAAGTCCTTCTTTTGTCGGACGTTTATCGTTATGTTTTGAGCCGGGGAAAGGAGTTCATTACGTTTCGGGAAGAGTTTGATTTTCAGGAGAAATACCTGAGCCTTATGAAAATGCGGTTTGGAGAAAGGCTGCGGTATACGCGCAGTTTGGAAGAAGGATTGGGAAATATGTATTTTCCCAAGCTGATTGTCCAGCCGCTTCTGGAAAATGCGATGATTCATGGCATCGAGCCCAAGGTGGAGGGTGGAACAATATCTATTTGCGTGCGGCGGGAATCGGGAGACATTTTTATTTGCATTGAGGATACGGGCGTCGGCTTTGAAAAAGACACTGACGTGGAAAACGATGAGGTAGAAAAGCTTTCGGGGAGCGTGGCCATAAAAAATGTATATTCACGCTTGCGCTTATATTATAAGGAAGCGGCTTCGTTTGCCATTCACAGCAAAAAGGGACAAGGCTGTCGGGTGGAAATCCGGGTGCATGAAGAGACGGTGTAAGATGGCGATGAAAGAGGGAAATGCAATGAGGTTGATGGTGGTAGATGACGATAAGCAGATTCGGGAGGGAATCACGTACGGCATCCAGTGGGAAAATCTGGGGATTGACGAGGCGGTTTGTTTTAAAGACGGATTTGACGCATTGGCGGGAGCCAAATTGAAATCGTTTGACATCGCGCTTTTGGATATCAGCATGCCGGGCATGACGGGAATTGAACTATTGCAAGAATTGAAAAAGTTAAGTCCGCAAATCGCGGTCGTCTTGATTAGTGGATTTGAGGAGTTCGAATATGCAAGGATGGGGATGCGTTATGGCGCGCTCGATTATATTTCCAAGCCGATTCATTTGGACGAATTGACGAAAACGGTTTCCGAGGTCGCGGAAAAATGCCGGAAGGAGCGAAAGGACGCGGACATCGTGGGAGAGACGGAACGCAATGCCTTCGTGCAAAAATTATTTCACGGGGTGAAATTGCAGACGAAAGAAGTGAAAGCGTTTTTGACAGGAGAATGCGGATTTTCACAGTCGGGCGTATTTTTAGGGGTATTACTAAGAAGTGACGTGCCGGACGCGCTTTTTTTGGACGAGGAATGTTTTTCCATAGTGGTTCGGAAAATGACGGAATATTTGGGAGGCTCGCAGCACCGTTATTTTCAGGTGGGAAAGGAAGAATGGTATCTTCTGATTCATACGGTGGACTCCGCGCTCTATATTTTTAATTTGAAAACGCAAGTGAGGCGGATGTTAGAAAAAATCAATGAGGAGCTGCCAGCCGGGCGGGGAATCTCGGCGGCCATCGTCGCACCCTTTGACGCGGCGGGACTTGCGGGCAGCTATCATAAGGCATCCGCCATGTTGGAGCGAACCTTTTTTGAAGGGGCGAAATGCTGCCTGGAGGAGGGTGGGATTCGTGGAGAAGATTTGAAGGAGTGCGTGGAAAAGTCGGTGGGAGGCATTAATGGACATGTGACAGAAAACGGCGGCTCGAAAGAGAATGGAGGCTTGAAAGAAAATGGAGGGGAGGCATTGGCGAGGCTGCATGGACAATGTATCCGGCAGTTTCATTTGTTTAGTGACCAGGAGCTGGAGGAATGGGTGGATGCCGTGCAGAAGGAATTGTATAAGGGAACAAAGAGTGCGGCACAAAGCTTCATACAAGTCAATTTGGCAGAATTGCTGAGCAAGCATGCGATTGGCGGGCGGGAGGAATGGCAGGAGAACATTTTTGACGCGGTATATTTTGACGAGATGATGTTGGTGTGGAGAAAGTGTCTGCAAAATTTGAAAGAAGAAGTGAATGGAATGTCCGGATATTCGAAAGAAGTGCGGCAGGTGATGAGGTTTGTGAAGGAGCATTATGCCGAGAAGATAAGTGTGGAACAGATTGCGGAAAAGATGGAAATCTCTGCGGGGCATTTAAGCAGAGTGTTCAAGGCGGAGACGGAGAATTCGCTGAAAAAATATATCAATAAAGTGCGGATTGACCAGGCGACGTATCTTTTACAAAATACAAACATGAAGGTGTACGAGGTGGCGGAACGGGTGGGAATTCCAGATTATTTATATTTTACGCAGGTGTTTAAAAACGTCACGGCGAAAACGCCTTTGGAAGTGCGCAAGGAGACGCAGGGGAATGAGCGGCGATAAGACTGCTTATGTGGGCGAAGTGATCGCTTCGCGGCATTATCATAATATGTAGGCAGCACTTCCGTGCGGGCATGGCGTTTT
>CATLEQ010000197.1 GCA_949915905.1 uncultured Lachnospiraceae bacterium
TATGATATTTTCCAAGAAATTCCCTGGTACGCTGATTCGTCGACGCAAACAATTCCTCCGGCGTCGTCTCTTCCACGATCACGCCCTTATCCATAAAAATCATCCGATCCGATACATCCTTTGCAAAATGCATCTCATGGGTAACAATCACCATCGTCATCTTCTCTTTTGCAAGCTCCGTAATAACCTTTAAAATCTCTCCTGTCAGCTCCGGGTCCAATGCCGAAGTCGGTTCGTCAAAAAACAAAATTTTCGGTTTCATCGCCAATGCCCGCGCAATGGAAACTCTCTGCTGCTGTCCGCCGGAAAGCTGGTTGGGCAGGTGGTTCATCCGTTTCGCAAGGCCCAGCACCCCGGCGAGTTCTTTCAGATAGTCCATATCCGGCTTCTGTCCGTCCAGGAGAAGGGGAAGAGTCAGGTTCTCCTTCACATTGAGCACCGGAAGCAGGTTGTAAAACTGATAGATGAGACCGATCTGCCTTCTCCGGAAGATCGCCATCTTCGTCTCGTTTAACTCATAGATGGACGTCCCGTCGATGACCACGTTCCCGGAGGTGGGACGGTCCACGCCTCCCAAAATGTGGAGCAGGGTCGACTTCCCGGAACCGGAGGGTCCCACGATCACAACCACCTCGCCTTTTGAGATCTCCTCCGAGACACCGTTCAGCGCGTGCAGGCTGTCATCGAAAACCTTGTGGATATCCTCCACCCTGATCAATACATCTCCATTAATGATCACTGCTCCTCAGCCTCCTCTCCAGTATATTCACCAGTTTTGTAAATATCATGACCATGACCAGATAGATCAGCGCCACGGCCAGAAGAGGCATAAATGCGTCATATGTACGGCTTCGGATGATATCGCCGCCCTTTGTCAGATCCTGCAGCGCGATATAGCCTGACACCGAGGTCTCCTTCAGCAGAACGATAAACTCGTTGCCGAGCGCCGGAAGGACATTTTTAAATGCCTGGGGCATGATGATATACCGCATGGTCTGTGTATAATTGAAGCCGAGGCTCCGTCCGGCCTCAAACTGCCCATTATCAATCGACATGATCCCGGATCGGAAGATCTCTGCTACATAGGCGCCGGAATTGATTCCAAACGCCATGATCGCGACTACGATCTTGTTGATGTCCACACTGCCGAAGATCACGAAATAAATGATCAAAAGCTGTACGACCACCGGGGTTCCCCGGATCACTGTGAGATAGACGCTGCAGATAAAGTTTAGTATCTTCATCTTTCCGGTCTTGTCGTAGGTGGATCGGATAATGGCGATCAAAAATCCGATCACGATTCCCAGGATGACTGCAAACAATGTGACACGCAATGTCACGGTCAGCCCTTCCCAGATATAATTCCAACGGTCGTCTTGTATAAAATTATCGTAAAACCTCTCCTGAAATGTCTGAAGCATTCTTTATTTCCTCTTATTTAATCGTAAATGGTATTGCCGCAGCCATTACTCATCTGCAGAGATATACTTTGCAACGATCTCATCCAGCTTGCCGGAATCCTTCAAATTCTTCAATGCCCCGTTGATTTTCTCCAGCAGTTCGTCGTTGTCCTTGGCCACGATCATCGCATAATCCTCCTCGGTAAAGGACTCATCCAAAATCACCAGGCCTTCCGCTTCCGCGATAAACTCCTTGGCCGGCTCCCTGTCAATGATGACGGCGTCAATCTTATCCTGCGTCAACGCCTGCACCGCCTCGAAGCCCTTGTTGTAACGCTCCACCGTCGCGTCCTCAATGTCGCCCGAGAACATGTCGCCCGTCGTGCCAAGCTGAACGCCGATGGTCTTACCCACGAGGTCATCCGGCCCTGCAATGTCGCTTCCTTCCTTCACGATGATGACTTGGCTGGAATGCGCATATGTATCCGTAAAGTTCACCTGCTCCGCACGATCCGGATCCACGGTCATGCCTGCCGCGCCAAAGTCAGCCTTCCCGCTCGATACGGCGGCAACGATGGAATCAAACGCCATGTCCTCGATTTCCAGTTCCACGCCCAATTCATCCGCGATGGCCTTGCAAATGTCCACGTCGATACCCACGACTTCCTTTCCCTCATAATACTCATAGGGCGGAAACTCGGCGTTCGTCGCCATGACAAGCACTTGCTTCTCCTCTTTCTTCGCGTCGTCCTGACCGTCGCTTTTCGCGTCATCAGAACTTCCGCCATTTCCACCACACGCGGCCAAGGCAAACACACATGCCGCCGCCAACAGTACACTTAACATTCTTTTTTTCATCTCATTTTCCTCCTGACTTAGGAACTGTTCATCAATGACTTGCGAACGGTTCCTTACTTTCCTGCCACGGGAATCCATATCCCCGCAAATCTCCTTTGCATGCATAAAAATGCATGTACTTACTGATTCTAACAGTATTTATGCAAAAATACAATCTTTTTTTGAAAAATTATACAAAAAAAGTTACAACCCACATAACAGTTCAGACAAGTCTGCGCATTTACTGCGCTGACCGTGCAAAAACGTAGTGAATTGTAACTTTCTATCTCACCCCGCGGCTCCCGCCGTCAATGCCTTCACACCGAAATACACCAGCACGATGACGCCGAGCACGATCCGGTAATAGCCAAATACTTTGAAATCATTATTTTTAATATACTGCATCAAGAACCTTATGGCCAGAATCGACACGCCAAATGACACCGCGCACCCCAGCAACAGCAGGAATATTTCCTGACCGCCGAAGGCAAAGCCGGATTCTATCACGTATTTGACCACCTTCAAAAAACTGGCCCCGAACATGACCGGAATGCCAAGGAAAAAGGTAAATTCCGCCGCCACGCTCCGCGAAGCGCCAACCAACAAACCACCGATAATCGTCGCGCCGGAGCGGGACGTTCCGGGAATCAACGCCAATACCTGAAAGGCACCGATTGCCAGCACCTGCCTGATGGACAACCGAGACAACTTATTCACCTGCGGCGTCACGCCCTCGTTCCGCTTCTCTATCACGATAAATAATACGCCATAAAGAATCAAGGTCGCCGCCACCACGTAGGAATTCATGAAGTGGCTGTCTATGAAGTCGTCGAACAAAAGTCCGATGACCGCCGCCGGGAGTGCCGCTATGATTACCTTAATCCAAAGCTGTATGGTAAGCAGCTTCTGCTTTTCCGACTTTTTGGGCGAAAACGGGTTTAATTTATGAAAATAAATCACCACGACCGCCAAAATCGCCCCAAGCTGGATCACGACGTTAAACATCTCCACGAATCCGGGCTCGAGGTCTAATTTGATAAACTCCTCGACCAATATCAAATGTCCCGTGCTGCTGATTGGCAGCCACTCCGTGATGCCCTCCACGATTCCCAAAAGTAATACCTTCAATGCCTCTAACATGCTTCCTTTCCTCCTAACACAAACTTTTCTATCGCCTTTGCCACGCCGTCGTCGTCGTTTGAATCCGTTATGTAATCGGCCGATTCCTTGACCTTGTCTTCCGCGTTCGCCATCGCCACGCCAAATCCTACCTCCCTTATCATCTCCACGTCATTGTCCCCGTCCCCAAGGGCCATGATTTCCTCCCGCCGGATGCCAAGAAGTTCTCCCAGCGCGACCAATCCTTTTCCTTTATTTACGCCCGCCGCATTGATCTCAATATTATATCCGAGCGAACCGACCAGCGTAATGCCGTCAACTTTTTCAAGCTCTTTCCAGGCACTCGCGCGCTCCGCCATGTCGGCAAACAATCCCTGCACCTTGTCCATCGCCCTGTTTTCCCGTTCAATCACTTCACGGATGTCCGGCACCGCGTTTCTCGTCTTTAAAAAATATTCCCGCATGTACGGATTATGATGATATTTTTCAATCTCCGCCATCTTCGTTTCATTCACATATCCCACGCCGTCAAAATATACCTCTTGTAGCGTATCATACTTTTCCAGAATTTCCAATGCCTTTTTTGCATTTTCAAGCGATATCAGTTCCTCAATCAGGACTTTTCCCGTCCTGGTCTCAATAATCCTCGCCCCGTTCGAGGTCAATGCATAGCAGATTCCCGGAAAGTCTTGTATTTCCCGGGGCATCCCCGAGTAGGGGCGCCCCGTCGCCGCCAGGACGACCACGCCCTTTTCCCTGGCCGCACGCAGCGCTTGCCTCGTGCGCGTGGTCACTTCCTTGCTACTAGTTAAAAGGGTTCCATCCAGGTCAAAACCAATTAATTTTATCTTTTTCATGCCGTTTTTCTCTCCAGTTATAAAAAATTCATATTTTTATTGTAACAAAATTTGCTTATTTGCGCAATTTATAGTATAATCAAATCTGAATTTATTTTTTATCGTTTGCAGTGAATAATAACCAAAGAAAGGATATAGCTTATGAAATGGCCGACGAAACATAAGTTGCAGGCTGGCATCACCTTTGTTTGCTCCCTTGCGCTCATACTCTGCGCGCCTCCCGCCCAGGCGGACGAGGAGACAGACAGACTGGAAAACACCACCTCTTCTTTATACAGCCAACTGGACGCCATCAACCAGGACATGCTTGCAATTAGTAATGAGATTTCCACCACCGAGAGGCAGATTGAAATCACCAACGGGGAAATCATGCGAACCGAGGAATCTATCCAACAAGCGCTGCTTGCGGAGAACGAACAGTACGAAAAAATGTCCGCCCGAATCAAATACATATATGAAACCGGAAATGTCAGCATGTTGGAAATGTTATTTTCCTCTCAAAGCCTGACCGATTTCCTGAATGCGGCAGATTTCATCCAGCTTTTCAACAGCTGTGACCAGGAGATGTTGGCGGACTTGCGCTCCGCCCGTGAGGCACTCGTTTTACAACAAGAGACGTTAAAGACCCAGCAGGAGTCCTTGCAAGAGTTGCAGACCAGTCTCACACAGAGGTACAATGAATTGTTTGACAAGGCGCGTGCCACTTCCACCGACCTGACGGCTTATAACATGCAATTAGAGCAGTTACGTGCACAAGAAGCCGCCGCCCTCGCCGCCGCGAACTCCTCGCAAGGCGGGGCAACAAGTGAAACGAACGGGCAATCCCCGCAAGCCCCGGAGGATCCAAGCGTTCCTTCTAATGGGACGGACGAAAACAACGGTGGCAATAGTGGTAATGAAAACTCGGGGAACAATAACGGCGGCGGAAATTCCGGCAACAACGGACAAACCGCGGCAACCTCCAGCGACTTAGACCTGCTGGCCGCCATTTTGGAATGCGAGGCATATCAGGATTATAACTGTCTGCTGGCCGTGGCCACCGTCATCATGAACCGCGTGGCGAGTCCCATGTTTGACAATAGCATCCGTGGTGTCATCTATGCCCGCAACCAGTTCGAACCCGTGTGGAACGGCCGGCTGAACGCCGTGCTTTCCAGAGGTCCGTCCTCCCTTTCCTATCAGGTGGCGAGGGACGCGATAAACGGTGCCAGACATCCGGACGTGGCAGATTGCTATTTCTTCTTATATGCAGGTGCCACCAATCGGCAGGGTGTCAATATCGGAAACAACGTGTTCTTCCGTTCGTGGTAAGTGAAATGCCGCTTACGGCAAGAGAGGGTGCTCTGGGCATGACTTTTGGCTCGTTGCCCCGCAAAAATCAAGAAAAAGACTGGTCATTCGTCAACCAGTCTTTTTCTTATTGATTCATTTTTCTTGTCGATTCCTATTTTTTATCGATTCAGTAAAAGTGCAATCGGCTCCTGCCTTACCAATTCACGGCTTCGCTTATCCGGCTGGCTGCCTCCCACGTAAATCTGGAACCGGGTTCCCTCCAATTTATACTCGCCGTTTTCGTCCACGGCCATAAATGACTTTTCCCGGATTGGAAGTTCCACCCGTTTTGTTTCACCCGGCTTCAAATGCACCCTTTTAAACGCACACAGACTCGCATTTAGAACCGCGTTCGGAGATTCCAAATCTTTGATATAAACCTCCACGATTTCCTCGCCTGCCATGTTTCCCGCATTGGTGACGGAAACGCTGACTGTCCACGGCTCCTTGTTTGCAAGCTTTGCGTCTGAATAAACATAATGCGTATAACTTAAGCCATATCCGAATGGATATAACGGCTCGTAAGTCATATAACGGTAGGTCCGGTTTTTCATGGCATAGTCCGTAATCGGCGGGAGTTCTCTCCCATCCTTATAAAATGTAATGGGAAGCTTTCCGGACGGATTTACGTCCCCGAACAACACCCGGGCAATCGCCGTGCCGCCTTCCGCCCCCGGATACCAGCCTTGTAAAATGGCCTTTACATTTTCCACATCGTCCAGCCATTTCAAATCCACGGCACTGCCCGTCATATTGACAATTACCAGTTCCGCGCCGGTTTCAATCAATGCTTGTAACAGCCGTACCTGGCTGTCCGGCAGCTTCGTGGTCTCCTTGTCCGCGACGCTCCCCTTCTCATCAAACCGGTTTCCGATATCCTGCTGTTCTCCTTCATAACGTTCATCCAGACCCACGCACACCACCGCCGTGCCTGCCAGCTTGGCAATGGTCACGGCCTCGGATAAACGGTCATTCGGCAATGCCAGTTTTTCCACACGGTCTTTTACCGTATGGCACCCTTCCGAATAATAGATGCGAACACTGTCTCCCACCAATTCTTCGATACCTTCCAGCACGGTAACGTATCGCGGCGCGGTTCCATGATAATTGGCAATCAACGGCCACCTGCTGTCCGCGTTCGGCCCGATGACGGCAAGTGCCCTCCTCTCCTTGTCAAGCGGCAAGATGCCATCATTTTTTAACAGAACGACGCCCTTTTCCGCCGCCCGAATCGCCACACGCCGATGTTCCTTGCAAGCAACCACGTCATAGGGAATCTCGTCATACTCGCAATCTTCTGCAAACAGCCCCAGCCGAAGCCTCGTCCTCATCACGTGCTCCGCCGCCGCGGTAATGTCCTCCTCCGTCACCAGCCCTTCCTGATGCGCTTGTATTACCCTTA
>CATLEQ010000198.1 GCA_949915905.1 uncultured Lachnospiraceae bacterium
GGTCCGGCCGACATTCCCTCCGTTCCCATGAACGTGAACACCGCGGGCACGATCAGCATGCCGGCAAGCAACGCCACGAGCGTGTCAAAAAACTCGATGTGGTTGATGGACTTCATCAGGTTGGTATCCTTCTTCGCATAGGAACCGTATGCCACCATGATGCCCATCGCCACGCTGATGGAGAAGAACAGCTGCCCCAAAGCGTCCATGATGACGATCATCAGCTTACGAAACGTCATCCCCTCGAAATTGGGAATCAGGTAAATCTTCAAGCCTTCCAACCCCGTCCTTACCGTACCGCCCTCGTCCGTATGGGAAAGCGTCAAGCTGTAAATCGCGATTCCAATAATCAAAACCAACAGAATCGGCATCAAAATCTTGCTGTAATTCTCGATTCCTTTATTTACACCACTATATACGATGAACGAGGTTGCCGCCAAAAAGATAATCAAAAACACGATTGGCTGCCAGTTTCCAGTGATAAAGCCTGTAAAATAACCGTCCGCCGCCGCATCCGTCCCGCCGCCGGTCAAAAACGCGAACAAGTACTTCAAAACCCATCCACCGATGGTACAATAATACGGCAAAATGATAATCGGCACCAGGCAAGCCAGAACGCCGATAAATCCCCATTTCGGATGAATCATCTTATATGCCGTAAGCGGGCTCTGTCCCGTCTTTCTGCCAATGGCAATCTCCGTCGTCAGAAGGGCAAAGCCGAACGTCAACGCCAAAATCAAGTAACATAAAATAAAGATGCCTCCGCCGTCCTTGGCCACCAAGTAAGGGAAACGCCATATGTTTCCCAATCCAACCGCGCTTCCTGCCGCCGCCAGCACAAACCCCAGCGAACCCGTAAAATTACTCCTTTTTTTCTTCTCCACTTATAAAGTCCTCCTATTCCTTTCCGTCCCAAAACAGGGCTGTCCGTATTCGGTCTCTCCCCGCCGGCAAACGTCCTAATTATTTTATTTTATCCTATATGTCGCAATGCGTCAATTCATTTTTTCCCCGCCGCCTTATTTTTATATGTCTTTTTCTGGACGGTCGAAGATTATTTCTACAAGCAGGACAAAATTGATGAAAAATAGTAAGGCTTTACGCGAAAAAGAAAATGCACCCTGGAAATCCCGACACACAAGGATTTTTAGGATGCACTTCATCGTACAACTTCTCTTTTATGCTTCTACAAAAACTTCTTTTCCCATGCCGCAAATCGGGCAAACCCAGTCGTCCGGCAAATCTTCAAACGCCGTTCCCGGCTCGATACCCGCATCCGGATCTCCCACTTCCGGGTCATACTCATAGCCACATGGCTCACAAATGTATTTCTTCATAATCACTTCACCTAATCCTTTCTGTTTTTTCCTCATATTTCTCATAGAGGATAATAAATTCAAGGCTTCGAAATCTTATTTCCTTTCAAAGCATTCTTATCATAACAAATTTCCAGGCCCTCCGCAACGTCCGCATCAAAATTTATGATAATTTTATACTTCGTGTTACTTTTCAAGGGTTCGTGTTCCCCCATGAAAAGTAACCACTTCGCGGGTCACTTTTCTCGGTACTTCGGCCTCGGCCGGTAAAACTCGAAAATCACCGCGTCATTGTCTTGTTCATTTATCGGGTCATGCGACGTCCATGCCACGCGCATCGCCCCCAGTTTCTCCGCCACCTTTACGGAAAACGGCTTCTCCCCGATGCAATACGCGATAAACTGCGGCCTGCCGATAAAGTCCAAAAGACACCCCGCAGCCATCCGCATGACGAACGTCTTCTTTCCCAAGTCTTTGACCGGCGCGGCAAGCTGCCCGCGCAACACCTCGCGCGCATGGAACCGGAACCAGGCGACGATGCCGGGATGAAAACTCTCGATGCAATAATCCCCCCGATAGTCCTTCAATATCGCATAGGTCTTTTCACACAGCTCGTCATTCCTGTTACCACCCTTCAATTCCACGATTAAGGGAGTCCTGCCGCCAACGCAGGCAAGTACTTCCGTAAACAACGGTATCGTCTGCTCCGTCCCGCACAGCCTTAACTTGCGAAGCTCCTCGTACGTCTTTTCCTCCACCCGTGCATCCACCCCGCAGACACGGTTCAAAGTATCGTCGTGGAACACGACGACCTGCCCGTCCTTCGACAGTTGCACGTCCAATTCACTTCCATAGCCGGCATCCGTCGCCGCGGCAAACGCCGCCAGGGAATTCTCCGGAACACTCTTGTCCTTTGTGTGCAGACCCCGGTGTGCAAAATTCCGATATAGGAACGGAGCCTTTTTCTCCTTTTCGGCCCGGTACGGAGCCGCCAAAAACAAAGGAAACGCCAAAACCACAGCCCCCGCCATCCATAAGTTCTTCTTTTGTCTCGTCATGATACGATACCTCCCGCCAATTTTCCGACTGCATATCTCTGATGTTTCAAAATACAAATTTTTCAAACTACAAATTCCTCATACTAATATATCCTTTTTCTTTCCTTTCGTCAATTGTCCGCTTGTTTAATGTATAAAAATATTGTAAAATAGTTGTAAACGTAATATAAAGCAAAACGTCCCGCGGCACGTCGCCCACAGGACAAACAAAAAAACCGGAGGTGTAACATGAAACTAAACAACAAACGTACCATCCTGGTCGGACTGGCCTTTTTGTCCATTTGCTCCTTCTGGCAAATGTATGACAGCATCATCCCGCTGATTCTGACCAACACGTTCCACCTAAACGAAACGTTCTCCGGCGCGATCATGGCCGCGGACAACATTCTGGCATTGTTCTTGTTGCCATTGTTCGGCTCCATTTCCGACCGGACAAACACGCGCATCGGAAAGCGCATGCCCTTCATTTTATTCGGAACCGGCTGCGCCATCGTCCTCCTCAACATTCTGCCGATTCTGGACAACGGCTACGCGGCAATGGCTTCCCCGTTTAAGACGGTTTCCTTCATCATCGTGTTGGGACTTCTTCTGATTGCCATGGGAACGTACCGTTCCCCGGCCGTGGCTCTGATGCCGGACGTGACACCGAAGCCCTTACGCTCCAGGGCGAACGCCATTATCAACCTGATGGGCGCGGTAGGCGGCGTTCTTTATTTAATCGTCGCCGCCGTCATGTATCCCAACTCCAAGGTACAAGGGCTCGACCACGTCAACTACCAACCCTTGTTCGTCGTCGTTTCCGCCATCATGTTCCTCGCCGTCGCGGTACTGTTTTTAACGACGAAGGAACCGGAACTGGCAAAGGAGAACCGGGCACTCGAAGAGAAGCATCCGGAATGGGATCTGGCGAGGGACGACGGTTCCGGCAACGAGGTTTTGCCCTCCAACGTCAAACATTCCCTTGCCTTCCTCCTGGCCTCCATCGCCCTCTGGTTCATGGGCTACAACGCGGTCACGACCTGGTTTACAACCTACATCGGCCAAGTCATGGGGGAGGGGCTCGGCGGAGCTTCGACCTGCCTGATGGTGGCCACGGTGGGAGCCATCGCATCCTATATCCCGATTGGCTCTCTGGCCGCCAAAGTCGGCCGTAAAAAGACCATCCAGTTCGGCATCATTTTGTTGGCGAGCTGCTTTTTGCTCGGATACATATTGACGATTGCCTTCACGTCAATCAATCTCGTCATGTACGTCGTGTTCGCCCTCGTCGGACTGGCCTGGGCGGCCATCAACGTCAACTCACTGCCCATGGTGGTGGAAATGTGCAAAGGCTCCGATATCGGGAAATTCACCGGCTATTACTATACCGCCTCCATGGCGGCACAAGTCGTCACGCCGATTGTTGCCGGTTCCCTGCTACGCGTCAGCTACCACACGCTGTTCCCCTACGCCACGTTCTTCGTGGCATGCAGCTTCATCACGATGCTGTTCGTAAGGCACGGTGACGTGAAGGCCGAGGCCAAACGCGGACTGGAAGCCTTCGAGGACATGGACGACTGACAAATTCGCCTGCCAGATATGTTAACCGACGTAAAAAAGAGCATTGCGAAAAGGTGCCTCCCGATAAGAAAACATCGCGGGGCAAGAGAGAAACGGTATAGCTTCGGCTATGCCGTTTTTCTCATTCTTGCCTTGATGAAGTGACTTTGGATACTTCCAGAGCTCCAATGCCCTTATAGTAGATGTCAATTTCCTGGGTGCGGTTCTTGCCCTTCGGATCGCTGGCAGCATGGACAACAATCTTCTCGACAAACTCATGCAAGATACATGGGGTCAATTCGGGAATTTCTGTATACCGTTCTACAACGGAGAGAAACCTTTCCACATTGGCGCTTTTGCGTTCCTCTGCCTCGATTTCATCCCGGAGGGAAATCGCTACATCTTGAAGCTGATGCTGCTCTTTCTCATAGTCAGTGGAGAGCTTTTGAAAACGCTCGTCAGAAAGTTTTCCCGAAATGGTATCTTCATAGAGCCGCTTAAAAATGGTGTCCAGTTCTGCAATCCGCTTTTCAGCATCAGCCAGTGTTTTCTTCCGCTTTGCCAAACCTCGGTTACGTTGGCGCAAATCCGCATCCATAACCATCTTTACAAAATCGTCTTTGCGCTGTGATGCAAAGGAAACGATCTCACGCAGATTTTGCAGAACCAATTCCTCCAGGATAACAGTTCGGATGGAATGTGTCTGCCCGCATACGTCACGGCTTTTCCGATAGCCCGAACACAGGTAATATTCCTGATCGCGCCGGAAATTGGTTGCCCTGCATTGATACATGATGGAGCCGCAGTCGGCGCAGAACATCATGCCGGAGAACATCCCCATTTCTCCCATCTTTGTGGGTCGGCGCCGCGTCTGCCTTGCAAGCCTTGCTGCATCGGCAATCGCCTCCGTCCAGATGGCTTCATGGGTATTCTCAAAAATCTTCCACTCGGTTTCTGGATTGAGAAGGGTCTTTTTGCTCTTGTAGGATTTTTTGCGGGTTTTGAAATTAACCGTGTGTCCCAGGTATTCACGCCAGCGGTCCATGATGTCAGCAATCGTAGAAGAATCCCAGGCATAAGGAGAACCTTTCTTTGTGACATTGGTCGTCCTGCCTTTACTCTCATAGTAAGCAGCCGGAGTAAGGATTTTTCTTTCCGTCAGCTTTCTTGCAATCTGCGAGGGTCCTAATCCGTCCATGATATAAAGACCGATTTCATAAACCACCTGGGCCGCTTCTTCATCCTTCACCCATTGCTTTTTATCATCAGACGATTTCATGTATCCATACGGAGGCATGGTAGCCAAATGCTCCCCCGCATTGCCTTTTACTTTCATAACGGCACGGATTTTTTTGCTGGTGTCTTTGGCGTACCATTCATTGATGATATTGCGGAAGGGCGTAAACTCGTTATCGCCCTGAGTGCTGTCTACACCATCATTCACCGCAATAAAGTGAATATCATGTTCGGGAAACATGATCTCCGTATACATGCCGACTTGCAGATAATCACGTCCGAAACGTGACATATCCTTGATGATGACCCTCTTAACAAGGCCAGCCTCAATGTCCGCAATCATCTGCTGAAAGCCTGGGCGGTTGAAGGTCGTACCTGAGATGCCATCATCAACATAGAATTTGAAATTGTTGTATCCATGCTCACGGGCATACTTTTCCAGGATTTTTTTCTGGTTTACAATACTATTGCTGTCACCCTGCAATTCATCGTCACGGGATAAGCGACAATACAAAGCCGTAAGTTCTTCGGAGCTCATAGCCGTGTAAGGGAATTGAAGCGCGGCAGCGGTGTTTGACTGATAATACATAAATACCTCCTATCCGGCAGTCAAACACGATATTGAAGTCCAACTTCATTATACCGCGCTTTCTTTTCCCTGTCTGCCTGTTAGGAGGTTTTCAAGTCACAGTTTGTTTCTGAATATCGGCTTTTATCAGGTTCTCCAGTTTGGAGGCTATCGTCTGATTTCCCGTTTGAGGGAAAAAGGAATTGACGATAAAGGTCGTGTTGCCGATCTTCTTTTTGCTCCGCATAGGCGGGGCATATTTATTTTCAGATTGAATTTTCTGCATAATAAGGCCCCTTTCATGCCATTTCATTAAAACCATAAAAGAGGCAGAAAACGGACGGCTGCTGGCCGCAGCTCCACGGGAATCTCACCCCGGCCCATGCTGATGGGTGCGCCGCGCAATGCTTTGAGGGCGTTCAACGCGGGAGTCTCATTATCCTGTCTGCGTATCCTCGCCCACAGGTTGCCACACCTGTTTTGCGGCCTGGTTTTGTCGCTCACCTGTTTGGTAGGGGTCCCGTCCTGCGGACTTGCAACAGGGTCATGGCGCACCGGCCGACCGGCTCCACACAGACAAATTGTATCCGTCTGCCTTATGCTGCCCGAAGGCTTTCTTTGTCAAGGAACAATAAGGCTTTGTCAGCCTGTAAAAACATACCGTTTCCGATATGCTTTTACGGAACGACAAACAGCCCATAACGGGAAGCGTGGAAAGGGGTACACGCTCCCCGCATGGGCTTAAAGAGTTAGCCTACATGAAACGCAAGAGTGCGGGTAATAAGGCGCACTTGCAGCCTGTTACGCATTTCTTCGTCCACATAGGAGTAAGTATTGCCCGCGTCGTCTTTCAGCGTTCGGGTACAAAGTTTCGCTATGTAACCCTCGTAATGCTTCAAGATCGCGCACATGGCGTTTGTGTCGCCGTTTGCCGCTGCGGAAATGACAGGGAACGGCAACAGATTTTCAGATTTCCTAACGGTGTTCATCATCTGCTTTTCCCTCCAAATACTGTTTGATCTTCGCAAGTGCGGATTTCCTATGCCGGAAAACCGTCGTGCGTACAACATTCAGCAGTTCGCCAATTTCCGCGTCGCTCATATCCAAGAAGTAGGACAAGAGAACAATATCGCGTTTCCTTTCGGGCAAAGCGTTAAGGGCTTCGGCAAGCAGTTCATTTTTGACGAGTACATCAAAGCCGGACACTTGAAAACGGAAATAAT
>CATLEQ010000199.1 GCA_949915905.1 uncultured Lachnospiraceae bacterium
CAAAGAGAAAATCGGCGCGGATTTCCCGGATGATCCGAAGGAGCAGTTGATGGGAGCCATCAAGGCCGTATTCCGTTCCTGGGACAACCCGAGGGCGAACGTATATCGTCGTGACAACGACATCCCGTATTCATGGGGGACCGCCGTCAACGTACAGGAGATGGCATTTGGTAACTGGTCTGACGAGTCCGGTACGGGTGTTGCATTCACGCGTGACCCGGCTACGGGCGAGAAGAAGCTGATGGGCGAGTTCTTGATGAACGCACAAGGCGAGGACGTTGTTGCCGGTGTTCGTACGCCGCAGCCGATTTCCGCATTGGCAGACGTGATGCCGGAAGTATTCGAGCAGTTCACGAAGGTTTGCTCTACATTGGAGAATCACTATAGAGACATGCAGGACATGGAGTTCACGATTCAGGACAGAAAGCTCTTCATGCTGCAGACGCGTAATGGTAAGAGGACGGCTCAGGCCGCATTGAAGATTGCTTGTGACCTGGTGGACGAGGGCATGAGAACCGAGGAAGAAGCGGTGGCCATGATTGACCCGCGTAACCTGGACACGCTGTTGCATCCGCAGTTTGATGCCGCCGCTTTGAAGGCCGCGACACCGATGGGCAAAGGTCTCGGTGCTTCACCGGGAGCCGCTTGCGGTAAGATCGTGTTTACGGCTGACGATGCCGTAGAGTGGGCCGCTCGCGGCGAGAAGGTCGTTTTGGTTCGTCTTGAGACGTCACCGGAGGATATCACGGGTATGAAGTCTGCACAAGGTATCCTGACCGTTCGTGGCGGTATGACCTCTCACGCCGCCGTTGTTGCCCGTGGCATGGGTACCTGCTGTGTATCCGGATGCGGCGACATCGCGATGGACGAGGAAAACAAGAAGTTTACATTGGCCGGAAAAGAGTTCCACGAGGGAGACCCGATTTCCATCGATGGTACGACAGGTAACATTTACGATGGCATCATCCCGACCGTTGACGCTCAGATTGCCGGTGAGTTCGGAAGAATCATGGCATGGGCGGACAAGTATCGGACGATGAAGGTTCGTACGAATGCAGATACGCCGGCTGACGCGAAGAAGGCTCGTGAGCTCGGTGCAGAGGGCATCGGCCTTTGCCGTACCGAGCACATGTTCTTCGAGGAGAGCAGAATTGCCGCGTTCCGCGAGATGATTTGTGCAGATAACGCAGAAGACAGAGAAGTGGCTTTGGAGAAGATCCTTCCTTACCAGCAGGGAGACTTCGAGGCTCTGTACGAGGCTCTGGAGGGTAACCCGGTAACGATTCGTTTCCTTGACCCGCCGCTTCATGAGTTCGTTCCGACCGAGGAAGAGGACATCAAGAAACTGGCAGACGCGCAGGGCAAGACCGTGGAAGAGATCAAGACGATTATCGACGGCCTGCATGAGTTCAACCCGATGATGGGACATCGTGGATGCCGTCTGGCAGTGACCTATCCGGAGATTGCCAAGATGCAGACGAAAGCCGTTATCCGTGCGGCAATCAACGTACAGAAGGCACACGCTGACTGGAACGTAAAACCGGAAATCATGATTCCGTTGATTGGCGACATCAAAGAGTTGAAGTATGTGAAGAAGGTCGTAGTTGAGACGGCTGACGCGGAAATCGCGGCGGCAGGCAGCGATTTGAAGTATGAAGTAGGTACGATGATCGAGATTCCGAGGGCTGCATTGACGGCGGACGAAATCGCGAAAGAGGCGGATTTCTTCTGCTTCGGTACAAACGACCTGACCCAGATGACGTACGGCTTCTCCCGTGACGATGCAGGCAAGTTCCTGGATGCGTACTATGACGCGAAGATTTTCGAGAACGATCCGTTCGCAAAATTGGATCAGACTGGCGTCGGCAAGCTGATGAAGATGGCCATCGACCTTGGCAAGCCGGTAAATCCGAAGCTGCACGTAGGTATCTGCGGCGAGCACGGCGGAGACCCGTCTTCCGTAGAGTTCTGCAATAGCATTGGATTGGATTATGTATCCTGCTCACCGTTCCGTGTACCGATTGCAAGATTGGCAGCGGCACAGGCGGCGATTGCAAGTAAGTAAGAAGTTGCCAAGAGCAAAGTAAAAAAGATAATAGATTCACTATAGAGCCTTGAGGGATTATGCTTTCAAGGCTCTCTTCTTCTTCCTTTCTAAAAAGCGGAAAGGATTTTTGACATGGTTGAGACGGGACTTTTATGGAGGTAAAATTATGCTGTATCATTATACTGACTTTGTGGCTTTTGACGGCATTATCCGGTGTGCGGAGCTGAGGCTGAACAATATTTTGAACATGAACGATGCTTCTGAAATGCGGTTTTTTATGAACGGCATATGTCGTGCCGTCATGGAGAGGTTGCAATCAAGCGGCAAGGAAGAAAAGAGCCGCGAGATGGAGAAATTTTTTCAGAAGGAACTGTCAGAGGAATTCCGTTACTCGGCGTACGCGGCTTGTTTTTCCAAATATCGGGATGATGCCGCGCAGTGGGAGCGGTACGGGCACCAGGGTCAGGGAGTCTGCATTGCCTTTCATGAAAACCTGATGCAGAAAATGACGGGCGGGGCGGTTTCACTGCAGACCGTGTATTACCAGAAGGACATGCGGGAGCACCGGCTCGTGGAGGAGTTTTATCAGTTGCTGATGGAAGAGGAGGAGCTTTTGGAGATACAGCCGAAATTGCGGGAACTCATGAATGAAGCGTGGGTACAGTCGGCGGCTTTCAAGCACCCTTCCTTTGCCAGGGAGAAAGAACGCAGGCTGGTCATTTCCCCGTTCATCCTAAATGAATTCGCCGTGGAGCCGAGATACCATGTGTCGGCCGGGCGGATTAAGAAGTACTATCCGCTTGACTTGAACCGGATGTGCGGAAGAATGGGACTCCATATGTCGGAATTGATTGGGGAAATCATCGTCGGTCCGACCTCCTCCCAATCCATTCCGATTTTGCAGGATTACCTGGTTGACTGCGGGTTGAACGCGTTGAAGGACAGAATCAGCATGTCGGACTGCCCGATTCGGAAACCTACGTCTTAGGGGACAAGCAAATTTTTAATGTGGCAGTCCACCGCATAAAGCGGAAGACTGACAAGCCAATCCTCTTCCTTGTAATCCGCCATCGAGGTGCGGATGGAGATTTCGGGATTGAATTTTTCACGGTAGGTTTTCAGGCTCTTTGCTTTCAGGTTGACTTCTGCCTTTACCTCAATGGGCACGACTTGCTCGCCGGTATCCACGACGAAGTCCACCTCGCAGGAGCCGCGGTCATTGGTATAGTAGTAAATGCCCAAGTCGCTCATGGTTTTGAGTTGTTGGCATACATATTGTTCGGTCAGCGCACCTTTGAACTCGCCAAATAAATCGTTACCGTCCAGCAACGTACGTTGGCGCAGGCCGGTCATACAGCCGAGGAGCCCCACGTCAACGAGGAACAACTTAAAGGCTTTCAAATCTTCATAAGCTTTTAGTGGAAGTTTCGCCGTATTGATGCGGCTGACCTTGTGGACGAGTCCGCAGTCACAAAGCCACATGATTGCCGCTTCATACTCTTTTGCCCGTCCACCCTCACGCACGAGCCCATATAGGAATTTCTTGTTTTCTTTTGCAAGCTGGGAGGGGATGCTGTTCCATATCATGCGGATTTTTGGCACGATTTCGTTCGGGGCATGCTTGGAAAAATCTTGTTCGTAAGCTGCCAGTATGCGTTTCTGGATTTCCCGAACCTCATTAAAATCTTTTTCCTCGGAAAAGTTTAGCACCGCTTCCGGCATGCCGCCGATAAAATAATATTGTTTGAGCGCGTCTATATAGGTCTGTTTGAAAGCGGTAATCATCTGGTAATCCCGGCTTTCAAGAAGCTTGGTAAAACGCTCGCCGACGGTCGCCATTAAAAATTCCTTGAATGACAATGGATAAAGACTTAGGAAATCGACCTTGCCGACGGGAAACGACGTACCTTCGTGCAAAGCGATGCCCGGTAACGAACCTGCGCAGACAATGTGGTACTGTGGAGAATCTTCGTAAAAATATTTAAGGGAGGAAAGTGCCCTCGGTACTTCCTGCACCTCGTCAAAGATAAGCAGAGTGCGGTTCGGATTGATTTTTCTGCCGGCATACAGTTCAATCCCCATAATCAGGCGGTCCGTATTCAAATCGGAAGAAAATAATTCTGACATTTTAGAATTAGAATCAAAATTGATGTATACGGTATCTTCATAAGCCTGGCGGCCAAATTCCTTCATCAACCAGGTTTTTCCGACTTGCCTTGCACCTTCGATTATCAGCGGCTTGCGGCGTTTGCCCTCTTTCCATTTATAAAGTCTTTCGATTGCAATTCTGTACATGTGCACACCTCCAACTGGTACAACGAACAAACCATGACAAGCGATATCGGGCAAGTTATAGGAAACGCGTTAAATAAACGTGTTTCCTATATGATTTATTCATTATACAAGTAATGTAGACATAGAATAGCATAGAAACACAAAAAATGCAACGAAAATTGGAAACATGAGTACACTTTTTACGACGAAAAAAGTTCCACCACGCAAATTTCTCGCCCTTTCTTCACCCGCATTTAATTCGCCTTACATTTTGGAACGATTTTTTTCCTATGCGCTTTCAGTTTTTTCATGGCCCAATCGTAATGACTGGACGTGACACTGACAAAATACGAACCCAGGGCGTTTCCGTTGGTCCAATCATAAATTCCTTTCGAAAACAATTCTTCATCGGAAAAGGATTCCGCCAACTTCACGACTTCGGCGTGAGATTTTTGCAGCATGTCCTTCGCTTTGTCCAGTGACGTGTCCTGATGCTTCTTCCAAAACTCCACGTTCATGGCTCCGTAGGTTTTCCAGTTATAAGGCTCGGGAATGAACGGCTTGCAATCGCCCGCTTGATTTGCCCGTACCCAGCCTAGTAAAAGTTGGTGCCATTCATGGAGATGTATTAAAACGTCGCGAAGGTTCTTGTCGCGTTTCCAATGCGCCTCCTTCTTTTTTACGTCATCCGAAAAATCGAAGGGCGTGCGTAGTTCCTCCTGCGTCAATCCCGAAATCAGGGCGTTTAGTTTTTCATAGTTTGCTGCTGCCGCGGTTAATAAATCTGTTTTTGTGGTTGGTCTTCCCATGTTCGTTTCTCCCTTCTGCGTTCATATGGAAATATCGCGTTTGTTAAACGAGCCTCTTCCCGAACGTTCTTTCAAGAGGCATCGCCCGTTTTGTTAGTTCCGTTTTCATTTATGATTTTATCAAAGAAATGTTGACATCGTATGTCAGGCTTTGTTTTTTTCATAGATTAATTTTGCTTGTTCCGCCAAGACGTTTTTTAGATAGGCGGGCGAAAGGATTTCCACCTGGGTTCCAAACGAGAGCAGGAAGCCTGTCAGCCATGCGTCTTCCGGCATTTTGGCAGAAACGATGTAATCTCCATTCTCTTGCCGCCTAATTTGCGTTTTGTCAAATTCGTCATATACACGGTATGCCATGTCCCTCGAAAAGCGAAGCGTGATTTCTTGATATTCTCTCCCGGAACAGTCAACCGGTTTTGGAAAGTCGCGGGTGGGAAAACGCTCATTTAAAAGTTCCAAATCCAAAATACGGTTTAATTTGAATGTCCTCCAGTCCTGCTTTTTGGTACAAAACGCTTTCAAATACCATGCCTTTGACTTATAGGAAAGCTTATACGGTAAAACGATTCTTTCACGTATCTCCCCATAGGAGTTTGCATAATGAATTTTGACGCTTTGACGATGGATGACCGCCGATTTCAGCAATTCAAATTTTTTATCATCCGATTCTTCGTTCCCCCATCTGGAAAAATCCACTTCAAGCCAATTTCCCGAATCAATATGAAACAATGCGGAAAGTTTTTGTAATGTTTGACTGTCCTCCACGTTCTGCGCCGTGTTTATGCTTTGGAGTGCCGTAAGGATTTCCAGCTTTTCCTCTTCCGACAATACGGCTTTGTCCAGGACGAAATCATGCATCAGATGAATGCCGCCGTTTCTGCCCGTTTCGGCATAAATGGGAATGCCCGCCCCGCTTAAGGCATCAACGTCCCGATAAATCGTCCTGACCGATACTTCAAACTTTTCCGCCAATTCCGGTGCCGTGGCCCGTCCCTTGTCAAGTAAATAATATACGATTTGAAATAACCTGCCTTCTTGCATCGCCAGTTCCTCCCTTCGGCAATAGAATAGCATTTAAAACATGATACGGCATGTCAAGATTTATTATATCTGTTCGCGTCCGGGATATCAACCGGGATTTTGTTATTATTCACGGCCTGCGGCCGCGATAGTAATGGGATTTTATCATTTCATTATTGCATTTCATCCTTTCTTCATGTTATGATAATTTTATGTTAGACATACGGTGCTAAGAGAGGATAATTCAACTGAAATATAATTTGTGGTAGTCACTTTGTTATTATTGAGGGAAAGGGATAGCAATTTAAAAGAGGGGGAAAGTATGGAAAATGAAAATTTATTTGGATAATTGCTGCTATAATAGACCGTTTGATGATCAAACGCAAGAGCGAGTACACTTGGAAAGTGAGGCAATATTGACGGTTTTGCAGCGAGGACAAGTTGGGATGTATCAAATTGTGGGAAGTGACATATTAGAACTTGAAATAGAGCGTATGCAAGACGTGGTAAAAAAACAACGGGTGAAAGATTTGTACAAAGTATCAAATATGCATATACTTTATACAGATGAAATCAAAGAACGTTCAAAAGAAATTATGAAACGGTCAAAAATTCGGACATTTGATAGTTTGCATATTGCAATGGCAGAAGCGGCAAAGGCCGATGTGATGTTAACAACGGATGACAAGTTAGAAAAGATGGCCGGAAAGCTTGAGTTAAAGGTCAGGGTAATGAATCCATTGAAGTTTGCATGGGAGG
>CATLEQ010000200.1 GCA_949915905.1 uncultured Lachnospiraceae bacterium
AGAGTTTCGCAAGCGAAACTCTTTGTCCTATCATAGGAAACTTCGTTCCCTATGATACAAAACCCTCCGGGGGATGCGCACTCCGCGCCTAAGAAAAATGGCTGCTGGCGCAGCCGCGCTCCGGCGCGAGAGTTTCGTAAGCGAAACTCTTTGTCTGCATCGTGATGGTTTAAGTATGCTATGTGTTTTTAAATTTGTCAACTAAAAAAGTGAAATTACGGGGAATCGAGCGGAAATCTCTGGTAAAATCGATGAAATGTGAACGACAACAAAAACCAACATCGAAAATGTGGTTTCTTGTGGAATTCGTTTGAAAAAACCACAAAAAATGTGTTGCATCTTGTTGACTTCGAGACATATCTGCGGTATAATAGCAACAACTAGGTGAGATGGGATTATCAGACATCATTTGGCGGTACATAAAGTGCATTCCTTTCGTGAAATGGGGAGGGTAGGCTGCACCGGCTCACCGGGGGATTCATATGTGCACAATGACATGCGCATATAGAAAGGAGACGAAGAAGATGGGGTTATACACCTATGACAGTACGGACGTTCCGAAGTCAGACCGGATTCCGAAGCTGGTGGCGCATCTGTTTGAGAAGACCCCGGAAGTCGAGTCCGCCCGCGCGGTTTTGATTACCGAATCGTACAAGCAGACGGAGAACGAGCCGATGGTCATCCGCAGGGCGAAGGCGTTTAAGCACATTTTGGAAAATATTCCGATTGTGATTCGGCCGTTGGAGCTGATTGTCGGCAGTACGACGATCGCGCCGCACAGTTGCCAGACGTATCCGGAGTTCTCTTACGAGTGGCTTGAGAGTGAGTTCGAGACGTTGGAGACGCGCAGCGCCGACCCGTTCCACATTTCCGAGCAGGCGAAGAAGGAGCTTCTTGAGGCGGACAAGTACTGGAAGGGGAAGACGAGCAGCGAGCTGGCGACCGCTTACATGGAGCCGGAGACCTTGCTGGCGATGGAGCACAACATGTTCACGCCGGGCAACTATTTTTACAACGGTGTCGGCCATGTGACTGTCAAGTATTGGGAAGTATTGGAGATTGGTTTCGGCGGTATCAAGGCGAAGGCCGAGGAAGAGTTGGCGAAGTGCAGTATCACGGATGCCAATTACCAGAAGAAGTCGAGGCTCTTAAAGGCCATGATGATGAGCTGTGACGCGGCGATTACCTATGCGAGGCGTTACGCCAGGCTGGCACTCGAGGAAGCAGAGAAGTGTACGGATCCGGCGAGAAAGCGGGAACTTTTGCAAATTGCGCAGAATTGCGCCAATGTCCCGGAAAAAGGAGCGACGGGCTTTTACGAGGCGTGCCAGTCATTTTGGTTCGTACAGCAGCTTTTACAGATTGAGTCCAGCGGACATTCGATTTCGCCGGGACGATTTGACCAGTACATGTATCCTTATTATAAGAAGGATATTGATGCAGGGAAGATTACGAGGGAGTTCGCGCAAGAGCTTATGGACTGCATCTGGGTCAAGATGAATGACTTAAGCAAGTGCCGTGATGCCGCGTCGGCGGAAGGCTTTGCCGGTTATGGCTTGTTCCAGAATTTGATCGCGGGCGGACAGAATGCGGAGGGCATCGACGTGACGAATGATTTGTCCTTCATGTGCATTCAGGCCTGCCACCACGTGTTCTTGCCGCAGCCGTCGTTCTCCATTCGTGTGTGGAACGGCTCACCGCATGAGTTCTTGATCAAGGCGGCCGAATTGACCCGTACGGGTATCGGATTGCCGGCTTATTACAACGACGAGGTCATCATTCCGTCCTTGATGAGCCGCGGCCTGACCTTGGCGGACGCACGCGAGTACAACATCATCGGCTGCGTGGAGCCGCAGAAGGCAGGAAAGACTTGCGGCTGGCACGATGCGGCGTTCTTCAACATGTGCCGTCCGCTGGAACTGGTATTTTCCAACGGCATGGACAAGGGCGCGCAGGTGGGACCGCAGACCGGGGACGTGGAAAAGATGGCGACCTTCGAGGAGTTCTACCGCGCTTACAAGATTCAGATGGAATACGCCATCAAGCTGATGGTCAACGCGGACAACGCGATAGACATGGCGCATGCAGAGAGGTGCCCGTTGCCGTTCTTGTCGGCGATGGTGGACGACTGCATGAAGTCGGGCAAGACCTTCGAGGAAGGCGGGGCCGTCTACAATTTCACGGGACCTCAGGGATTCGGCATCGCCAACGTGACAGATTCACTGTACGCGGTCAAGAAACTGGTCTATGAAGAGAAGAAAGTGACCATGAAGGAACTTAAAGGCATGCTGGCCTTGAATTATGGCAAGGGGTTGGCGGCGGAGGATATGGCCTACATGGTGACCGAGATTGCCAGGACGATGCAGGAAGGCGGACGCACGGTCGGCGAGAATGAAATCGCGGCGATTTACAAGTCCGTGAAGGAGGCGAGCGAGTCTCCGAAGGTGAAGGCCGAAGGCGAGCGGATTTTGGAATTGATCGAGAACGTGCCGAAGTTCGGTAACGACGTGGACGAGATTGACGCGTTTGCCAGGGAGGCGGCCTATACTTACACGAAGCCGGTGGAACGCTATTACAATCCGAGGGGCGGACGCTTCCAGGCCGGACTTTATCCGGTGTCGGCAAATGTCCCGTTAGGAGAGCAGACCGGAGCGACGCCGGACGGAAGACTGGCTCACACGCCGGTGGCGGACGGGGTTTCCCCGACATCCGGAAAGGATGTGAACGGCCCGACCGCGGCGGCCAATTCGGTTTCCAAGTTGGATCATTACATTGCATCCAACGGAACGCTGTTTAATCAGAAGTTCCATCCGTCGGCACTTAGCGGTAAGGACGGTTTGGAGAATTTTGTCGGATTGATTCGTTCCTACTTTGACCAGAAGGGCAGTCACATGCAGTTTAACGTTGTAGACAGGGAGACGCTTTTGGACGCGCAGGTACATCCGGAGCAGTACCGGCACTTGGTCGTACGTGTGGCGGGATACAGCGCATTGTTTACGACATTGTCCAAGTCCTTGCAGGACGACATCATCCGCAGGACAGAGCAGGGCTTTTAATATGGAAGAGTATTTGAACACAAAGGGACGTATCTTTGACATTCAGAGGTATTCCATCCATGACGGAAATGGCATCCGCACCATCGTGTTCTTGAAGGGGTGCGTGCTAAGGTGCCGGTGGTGCTGCAACCCGGAGTCGCAGGAGTACAAGATTCAGACGATGATGGTGCAGGGAAAGCCCAAGGTCATCGGACGTGACGTGACGGTGGCCGAGGTGATGGAGACGGTCGAGAAGGACAGGCCGTATTACCGCAGGACGGGGGGCGGCATGACGCTTTCGGGCGGCGAGAGCCTATGCCAGCCGCAGTTTGCGCAGGCACTTCTGCATGCGGCGAAGGATCGGGGGATCAACACGTCGATGGAGAGCATGGGATGTGCGAAATGGGAGACGATAGAGAGCATTCTCCCGTATCTGGATCAGTATTTGCTGGATATCAAGCACATGAATCCCGCGAAACACAAAGAGTTTACCGGCAGGTCAAACGAATTGATGCTTGAAAACGCGGCGAAGATTGCCGATTCCCACATGACGGAGCTTAGCATCCGCGTGCCGGTCATTCCGGGATTTAACGACACGCCGGAGGAGATTCGAGAGATCGCGGCGTATACGAAGAAGCTTGGGAATGTCAAAAGGCTGCATTTGCTTCCTTATCACAGGCTGGGGCAGGATAAATATACCGGCCTTGGGAGAGAATACCTGATGGGGGACGCAGAGCCGCCGGCCAATGAAACAATGAGGGGATTGCTCAAAGTCGCAAAAGAAGTTTCCGGCGTGGAGTGCCAGATAGGAGGGTGATGACAAGTGGGAGAGGAATTGATGCCGAGCCGTATCGTGCAGGAACTGGTGCCGGGCAAAGAGATTACCATTGCTCACTTGATTGCCAGTCCGGACATCACGCTGTATGAAAAGCTGGGGCTTGACCCGAGGGTGGAATACAGTAAGTCGGCCATCGGCGTACTGACCATCAGTCCGGCGGAAACGGCCATCATTGCCGCCGACATTGCGATTAAGTCGGCAGGAATCGAGTTGGGCTTCGTGGACCGCTTCAGCGGGACGCTGATTGTGACCGGTTCCATTTCCGAGGTGGAGGCCGCCACGAGGGCGGTGCTCGAATATGTGAAGGACAAGATGGGGTTCTCCGTGTGCGAGATCACAAGGACCTGACGGTATGAGAAAAATAGTATTGATGGGCAGGAGTGAGTGCGGCAAGACGACGCTTACCCAGGCACTAAGAGGAGAAAAAATCCAGTATCACAAGACACAGTATGTGAATCACTTTGACGTCATTATCGACACGCCGGGAGAATACGCGCAGACGAAGCATTTGGGGTACGCGTTGGCGTTGTATTCTTACGAGGCGGACGTGGTCGGGCTGCTCTTGTCGGCAACCGAGCCATACTCGCTGTATCCGCCGTGCTGCACGGCAATGTGTAACCGCGAGGTCATCGGAATCGTCACCAAGATTCATGATGAGAAGGCGGACGTATCACGCGCCGAGAGGTGGTTAAGGCTGGCAGGGTGTAAAACGATTTTCCATGTGGATTCCAAAACGTATGAGGGAATCCCGGAGATTCTGATGCACCTGAAGGAAGAAGGGGACGTCCTGCCGTGGGAGCGAAATGACGAAGAAGTGTCATCATAAAGGTATACTGAGCGGCGAAAATGATTGCCGCTTAGTATAAAATTATGCGCACAGCCGCATAAGGAAATATGCCGCTTCGCGGCTGCGACTGGCGCGATACTCGCTACCGATAAAATCGTTAGCGAGTATAACTTAAAAAGGTTTGGACAAAATGGGGCAAATGCCATGATGTCAGACCAAAAAAACAAAATTTTGCAATATTCAGGAGGAAAAGAACATGCAAAACGAGTATGAAATCAAAAAAGAAATGTGCGAAATCGGCAAGCGCGTGTATATGCGCGGCATGGTAGCGGCAAATGACGGAAACTTTTCCGTAAAGCTCAATGACCACGAGTTTTTGTGCACGCCGACGGGTGTCAGCAAAGGCTTCATGACACCGGAGTATATCTGCAAGGTGGACGAGAACGGTGACGTGATTCAGGCAAACAAGGGTTTCAAGCCGTCATCCGAGATTAAGATGCACATGCGTGTGTACAAGGAGAGACCGGACGTAAATGCAGTCGTACATGCACATCCGTTGTACGCGACGACGTTTGCCATCTGCGGGATTCCGCTGACGGAGCCAATCATGCCGGAAGCGGTAATCGCGCTTGGCTGTGTGCCGATTGCAAAGTACGGCCGTCCGTCCACGATGGAAATTCCGGACGCGGTAAGCGAGTACTTGCAGTATTTTGACGCCGTTCTGCTTGAGAACCACGGGGCACTTTCCTATTCCGACTCTCTGTTGAACGCATACCACAAGATGGAATCCGTTGAGTTCTATGCAAGATTGCTTTACCAGTCCAAGATGCTCGGCGAGCCGCAGAAGTTCTCCCCGCAGCAGGTAGAGGACTTGTACGAGATCAGAAGACAGTTTGGCATGAAAGGAAAACATCCGGCGAACCTTTGCCCGAATGCGAAGGCTGGAAAGCCGAGCTGCCATTCCTGCGGCGGTTCCTGCAAGAGCACGGCTGCGCCAGCGGCGGCTGACGATGCCGACCTGGTAGCATCCATCACCAAGAAGGTCATGGAGCAGTTGGGACTGTAAGGCGATGAATGAACAAGAAATTGCGAAAATCGTGCGTGCGGTGCTTAACGAGCACGAGGCTTTGGAGCAAGGTTCGGAGGCCGGGCATGGAGAGTACCGACAAGAGGAACCGGGGCATCAGGGGCGGCACCGGCAGAAAGAGCCGGGTCATGTTTGTCAGTGCAAAGGCAGGAAAATGACTTTGGCCAAGGCAAACGCGCTGATTGAAAAGGTGCAAGGCCAGGCGGCGCAGATGGGATTGTCCGTCGTGGTCGCCGTGGCGGACGCGGCCGGGCGGCCAGTGTCGGTGCAGAGTATGGACGGGGCCTATATCGCAAGTTTTGATATCGCGTTAAACAAGTCATTTACCTCGGCGAGTCTCAAGATGTCCACACAAAAACTGGGGACGTTAAGCCAGCCGGGAGAGTCGTTGTATGGCATCCAGTTCACGAACGGAGGAAAAATCGTGATATTCGGCGGCGGGGAAACGCTTGAGGTAGATGGACAGATAGTCGGGGCGATAGGCGTAAGCGGGGGAAGTGCCGATGAGGACACATATCTCGCGGCCTATGGGAAAGAATGTTTTGAAAGGAGATAATAATCGTGTCTGTAAATGAACAGATGGTTCAGGACATCGTGCAGGAAGTGATGGCGAAGCTGCAGATTTCTTCGGACGTCACCGGTGGTCATGGCGTGTTCAAAGATATGAACGATGCCATTGCGGCGGCACAGAAGGCACAGAAAATCGTATGCCGGATGTCCATGGATCAAAGAGAACAGATTATTTCCAATATTCGCACAAAAATCAAAGAGCATGCGGAGATTCTTGCGCGGATGGGAGTACAGGAAACCGGCATGGGAAATGTCGGACATAAGATTTTGAAGCACCAGTTGGTGGCGGAGAAGACTCCGGGTACGGAGGACATCACGACGACCGCCTGGTCGGGAGACAAGGGACTGACCTTGATTGAGATGGGACCGTTCGGGGTCATCGGGGCGATTACCCCGTGTACCAATCCGAGTGAGACCGTGCTCTGTAACACCATCGGGATGTTGGCGGGCGGCAACACGGTCGTGTTTAACCCACATCCGGCGGCCATAAAGACATCCATTTATGCCATCAACCTGCTGAATGAAGCTTCACTTGAGGCGGGCGGGCCGGACAACATTGCTTGTACGGTCGAGAAGCC
>CATLEQ010000201.1 GCA_949915905.1 uncultured Lachnospiraceae bacterium
ATTTTTGCCAACGGTGTTGCCGCTTTGAGAAAAGCTTTTGATTTCTTCATAACTGGAAAATGTTTCCCGCATGGCATCCGGAATGTGGTATGCCGGTGCAATCAGATACATCCCGCCGACCTCGTCCGGCCTGTCAGCGGCCGCCAGCGTACACACGAAACCGCCCTGACTATGCCCTATCAGGTAAATTATTTCGGAGTCGATGCCGTCCAATGTCTTTACCGTGTCCATCATCGCTTCCAAATCTTGTTGTTCCGTGAACACGGTCATTTCCTCCATGTCACCGCCGCTCAACGATTTTTTGCTGCCTCCGTAAAATTCAATTGCCACGGCCGCGATGCCCCGCTTGGCCAAAGCCTCGCACAAATCTGTGTAATAGGTATAATTTGCCCCGAATCCGTGCGCGACGATGACGACGGGACAATCTTGCTTTGTCCCTTGCGGTTGGTATAAAATGCCGACCACCTTGTGCTTTGTGCCATCCGCCGTGATTTTGTCCCGCTTATATTCATATGAGCCGTCTTGTTTCGTATCCTTTTCCTTGCCATCTTGTTTTTTATCCATTCCGTTCTCGCCGTTTTGAGTCGTTCCCGTCTCGATTCCATCATCTTGTGCCATGTTGTCCGGCGTACCGCAAGCCGTCATCAAGCCAACTAGCATCACGACGCAAAGAACGTATGTCATTCCTTTTTTTAATCCTTTCATCTTCCGTTCTCCTTCTTCAAAATCTTCATTCCCGCGGGCAACGAACAAAAGTCATACTACGTGCTCTTTTCATATCTGACAAACACGGAATTGAGCAGAAACGCCGCCGCGTACGCGTACACGCCAAACCCGATGAACAAAAGCACCGGAGCCCGCCAACACAGCGCGACGTATCCCGCTGCCAGCACGCCAAGTGGTATCGTGCGCGTGATATGTCTGCCCGCCAGCAGAAATGCCGTGGAAAACTGGCGCGTCGTCGTGTTGGAAAATCGGCTGATGACGGGGAACAAGTAGAGCGTGAGCAAAAGCAAGCCAATCCCCAGGCAAGCTGAAATCCCCAGGATGATTTTGGCCGCCTGCCCCGCCCGCGAGGCATAGTAAAAAATGTCGATTCCTAAAAACGTAAATGCCGCCAAAAGCAACAGCCATGCCGCGGTCGCTTGTTTGAAATTCAGTCGGAATGATTTTACATATCCCCGGAAAAGATACCCTTCTTCCTTTCGTACCATGGACAACACGACATAGTACGCCGCCGTCGTGCTCGCGCCAAGCGTGACAAGGGGAATGCTGGTTACGAACCATAAAATCCCCAATAATATCAAATCCGCGGTGCGGTTGAAAAATTTCCACACCGGCCCTTCCATTCCAAACAAGCTCTGCAGCATGCCCCGTTCCTCCTGGTGTCTTCATGTACAAGATGGCGGTACGCCATCCGTACACCGTTTACTCTTCCACCCGCAACAATACCACGTCGAGGTCTCCCAGATCCGTGCCCGGCAACAGATAGCGGATTGCTGAGACATTTGTCTCCTCGTCGGTATACGACGCAAGCTCCCCGGCCAGCTCGAACGTGACCGTCATTTGCGCCCCGGATTCGTCCGTCTTCATTGTATACGTGCCTTGATCTAAGTCAAACACGTTTCCATATACGTCCAGAATGATTTTGCAGGTATTGTCCGAATAAAAGTCAAGTATGAAGTCACCCGTGATGCCTTCCATAACTTCCATCTGTCCTTTGAATTCGGCCACCGTGTCCGCGCTCTGATCCTTATAAAGCACGACCTCCCCGCCTTCTTCCGGGACATAAGTCGCCGTCACGCCATCCGCCGACACGTTCAGTTTTGCCGCCGTGTCCGAATCTAACTTTGGTGTCAGCGTGTATGTCACGCTTCCGTCTTCTTGTTCCTCCATTCCCCAGGATCCTTCAATCATGGAATTGACAAGATCCAAATATACGCCGTTGTGGTACAACGAAAGCGTCTGTGTCGGGTCATCGCCGATGAAGCTGGCAAACGTCTGGTCGGCCTCGTTCTCATAAGCCTCCAGGTACCTGGAATTCTCCCCGTCGGTGTCATGCAGGTAAATACATGGGGTCGCGGCCGTCGCCGTGATGGTTTCCATGTCGTTGTAAATCTTGTCGCCGTCAAAACCGCAGCGGTCGATTTCCTTTTTGTTCCAATCGTAAAAGATAATCGTGTAGGGTGCCGTCCCCTCGGTCACTTCCTCGGCACCGCGCTTCTCATAACAGGCATAGGAATACTTTGCCTCCTCCACTTCGTATATTCCGGCGAAATTCACCTGGTTCAAACAATACCCGACATAATAGACATTTCCCAGCCCCGGCACTTCGTCATAAAAATGGAAATAATAAGTGAAGTAGCCCATGCCCTCCACCTGAAAAGAATATACATAATATCCGTCCGTGAGCTGTTCCTGTGGGTTCTTTGTCTCCTCGTCCTTGTTTCCCGTCTCCGTACCCGCATCTTTGCCGGATGCGTTCGCGTTCCCATCCTTGCCCGCGTCGCCGCCACAGCCCGCGAGCAGGCTTACGCACAACAAAAGGCATAAGGCAAACGCCGCCGCTTTTTTCATCGTTCTAAGCCCATTTCTTTTTTTCATTATCTTTTTCATGATTCAAATTTCTCCTCTCAGTTTCTTAATCCTTGTTTTACTCGTGGTGGTGTCGCCGTCAGACGACATGGGTGTTTTGTTACTATCGCGGCCGCAGGCCGTGAGCAGTAATTCCATTTTAAATAGCGTGCTGTTTCTTCAGCCCTTGATGCCCCCGACGATCACGCCCTGCTCCAGCCTTTCCTGAAAGAACGGCAGCATGGCGATGATGGGCAGGATTGCCACCACGATGAGCACGTACTGTATCAAATAGCGGTTGTAATCCGGGTTCGCGCTCAATAAAAAGTTCTCGTTGTCCGCCGTCATCTGGCGAATCCAAAGCTGCAGCGGCCAGGCGTTGCGGTTGTTCGGCACGTAGATGGAGGCGTTGAACCACGAGTTCCATTGTCCGACCACGCTGTTTAATATCAATACCATGCTCATGTTTTTCACCTGCGGCAGCATGATGCGAAACAGCACGTCGAAATGCCCCGCCCCGTCCAGCCGCGCCGATTCCTCGTACTCCTTTGGAACGCCGTTAAACGCGTTCATCATCATGATGGCCAGCATGGAATTCGTGCACCCCGGGATAATCAAGGACCACCGCGTCCCCACCATTCCCAGTTGGCGGATGACCATGTACGTCGGCACCATTCCGCCGCCGAACAGCAAGGTCACCGTGCAAAACAACACCATGAAGGTATGCATTTTCGTGGTGCGGCTAAGCGCGTAGCCTCCGGTCACGGAAATGAAAAATCCCAGTGCCGTTCCGGCCACGCAGTAAAGCAGCGTGTTCGCAAATCCCTTTAAAAGGCTCGCGTCCTTGAATACCGCCTTGTACCCTTCCCAGTTAAGCCGCTCTCCCACGGGAAGGAGCAGCAAGCCCTCGTGCTTTAAAAGCTCCTGCCCGTCCGATATCGAGGACACGAAAATGTGCCACAAAGGAAGCACGCTGCACAAGGCTACTCCGATACAGATGATCAGGATGATTACGTCCGCGACGCGGTCCCCCACGGAAGGGTTCTCTATCATGTGTAATTCCTTCCCGTCATCCTTCCTCTTTCTTTTCACTTTCATTTTGGCTTTCCCTCCCGTTTAGAATAACGACATGCCGCTTACTTTCCGATTCCAGTAATTGGAAATCATCAATAACGCGGTTCCCATGACGGACTGGAACAATCCCGCAGCCGAGGACAATCCATAATTTGCCCCGCTGGAAAATGCCAGCCGGTACGTGTACGTCTGCAGGCAGTCTGCCGTGCTGTAGGTGGACGGCATGTACAAGAGCAAGACCTTGTCGAACCCGGTCACGAACACCAGCCCTACCTGGAGCGTGAACATCATCACGATGATGGGCAAAATGCATGGCAGCGTGATTTTCGTGAGCCTTTGAAAACGGGTCGCCCCGTCGATGGCCGCCGCCTCGTGCAAGTCGCCGCTTACCGTGGCGATGGACGCGACGTACATGATTGAACCCCAGCCAATCGCGCACCAAATGTTCATGAACGTGTTAATCAGCCAGAACACCGGGATGTCTCCGTTTGCCAGCCAGTTCTGCTGCTCGAACCCGAGAGCCGAAAGAAGTCCCGTAAGTGCCCCGTCGTGCCCTAAAAATTCCCGTATCAGGCTGCACACGACCACTGCCGACACAAAATTCGGTATGTAGGAACATGTCTGTATCAGACGTTTCGTCTTCTTTTTCTTAATCATGCTTAACAGAAACGCGAAAATGACCGGCATGATGAATCCTATCGTCAGGTTCAAAAGCCCCATCACGACGGTGTTTCGAAGTGCGCGGGGAAACTCCTCGCTGGTAAAGAGCGTCACGAAATGCTGCAACCCCACCCATTCACTTTTAAAATACCCCTTGTTCACCTTGAAATTTTCAAACGCCATCAAGATGCCGAACATCGGCAAGTAAGCGAACAGCACCTGGTAGATGAACATCGGGGCAAAGAAAAGATATGCCGTGCCGTTCTTTTTCAAATCCTTTTTCCATGTCACCTTTGGCGGCATGTAAATTTCTTGTGTCGCCGCTTTTATTTTTGCCATGTGATACCTCCATGAGTCCCCGCGCGCCTTGCGAAGCGAATCTCGTTTCACCGCGCGGGGGTTCCATCGTCAATCCAGTTGCAGCGGATACAGATCCGCGTATTTTTGTGCGACGTCATTGACTTTCTGGTAATTATATTTTTCCATCATTTTCGTCCATGTCGCCCAGTCCGCGTCGTCATACGGACCCCACTCCCCGGTGACGAACTTCGCCGCGTTCTCCGACATGTATTCCCCGATTTTGGTGGAAATGTCCGAGTAAACCTCGTCGTCCTCCTCCGTCATCGAATCGAGCATGGAACTTCCCTGGAAAAATCCGATGTTTTCATATTTTCCCCAAAGATCCAGCGCGTGCTGGAAATTATCCGCGTATCCATAGTCCACGCTGCTTACCAGCTTGACGCCCGGCAACACTTGGCACGATACCGCGCCCAGAAGGTCGCCGCTGGAATCGCGAATCGACTGGTTCAGCAAATACTTTCCTTCCTCCGTCTCGGAGTAACAGCCGTCCTCCAACCCCCATTTGGCAAAGAATTCATTTCCCGACTCCTCGACCTGTTCCTTGTCAAGGCCGAGTGAACGGATGCGGCTGCCTTCCTCGGAATAGAAGAAATCGAAATAGCTGCAAAGCGTCGCCAAATCCTTCCCTTCTGCCGACGTCGTAATCAAGAACCCATTTCCAATCAACGTTCCGCCAAATCCGCAGTACGGCTCCTTGAACCGCGTCGCCTCGCTGCCGTACATGTCATTCATCGGGGTCTCGCAGCCATAGACGCAAATGCCGCCCGTCAGTTCGTCCCCCGCGTCCATGCGCGCCCCCAACTGGCTTGGAAGCCCATACCACATGCCGACTTTGCCCAGGCGCACGTTGGTGCTGTCAATCGCGTAGAACATGTCGGACACCCGCTCCTCGAAATGCGGGTCGAGCCAACCCTTCTCGTACCAGGTGTTCATACATTGCATATAGGTGCGGAATTCCTCCGTCACCGGCCCGAACGTCACCTCGTTGTCCAGGTTGCGGAACCAGTACCCGCTCGCGCCGCCGCCAAACGAGGCCGTCAGCTCGCCCGTGCCAAGATAGCCGTTGTATGGCACGCTATAGCAATAAGAATCCGTAAGTCCCAAGTCGGCATACGCCTTCTCAAAGATTTCAAACATCCATTCCCAGTCGCTGATGTAAACGGGGTCGCTTCCGCCGCTCGGGAACACCACGTCGTCCTCCCAGCTGTCCGGGTCGTCCTCGTCCGTGTAACCGCCTGAAAACGCCGCGCCCGTCTGCGGGTTCGTGCCATATTTTACAATCCAGTCACGGCGGTACATGTGTCCCCAGTCATGTGCCGCGTAGTCCTCGTTAAAACTGACCAGCCCCAGATAATGCTCCTCCCCGTCAATCTCCGTGACGGCATCCGCCTTTAGTTGCGGGTGCGCCTCCAGATATGCCAGGTAGTTCGGCATGTTTTCCTTCACATACTCCGTGATGTCCAGCGAAACACCGTCCGTGTAGGATGTCAGGAAATTGTCTCCAATCACGTTCTGGATGACGTCCGCATATTCGCCGGAACCCATCATGTTTGAAAAATTGTCCGCCGCCGTTCCCGCCGGTGGCACCCAGAACTCGAACTGTATCTGCTTCTCCTCCGGTCCGTAACCCTTTTCCAGGGTATACAAAACGGTCGGATTCTCATTATAATCGGCATAATATGCCGAATCCACGCCATTGTACACCCAATACGTGAACGTCACGTCCGACCCCGAGGCGCCCCCTCCGCAACCGGAAAGCCCCGCCATCGTGGCAAGGCCAAGCGCGGCAGATGCCGCGACGCCACAAAACCTCTTCCATTTTTTCATACTTGTTTCCACTCCCTTTCGACTGCATTTTTTTCATCCTTTGTGCCATCATAACAGTCAAAACCAAAACCGCGTTATCACGGATTTCGGAATCCGCTCACAAATTCCATAAGAAATGCATAAGAATCGAGTAGGGGGGATTTTTCCCCTGCTCGTCGCGCCGGGACAAGCTGCATAAGCAGCATATGCCTTTTTGTCCCGTGTGCATAAAAAGAAACCACGCCGACAACCGTGATGGTGTCGTAGTGGTTTCTTTTTTTAGATGGAAAATAGACAAACTTACAGTTATGGTTTGCGTTTTAATATCCTTTACAAATCAACCAATCTGCTGCAATGTCGGCCCACATGGCCGTGTGCGGCACGTTTGGCGTCTCGTCCTTCCCATTGTACAATCCCCCT
>CATLEQ010000202.1 GCA_949915905.1 uncultured Lachnospiraceae bacterium
CATAATAAGTGTGTGTTGGTAACGGGCGGCGGCGGCTCCATCGGCAGCGAGTTGTGCCGACAGATTGCCGCGCACCAACCGCGTCAGTTGATTATTTTTGACATTTATGAGAACAATGCCTATGACATTCAGCAGGAATTGAGGCGTAAATACCCGGGGCTGCGGCTTGAGACGTTGATTGGCTCGGTTCGTAATACGAAAAGAATCGAGGGCGTAATGGAGCGTTATCGACCCGACGTGGTGTTTCACGCGGCGGCGCACAAGCACGTGCCGCTGATGGAGGACAGTCCGAACGAGGCCATCAAAAATAACGTGCTGGGAACCTATAAAACCGCGCGGGCGGCGGACAAGTTCCACGTGAGGAAGTTTGTATTAATCTCCACGGACAAGGCGGTCAACCCGACGAACATCATGGGGGCGTCGAAACGGCTGTGCGAGATGATCATTCAGACGTTTAACAGGTATTCGGCCACGGAGTACGTGGCGGTTCGGTTCGGGAACGTCCTTGGCAGTAACGGGAGCGTAATTCCGCTGTTTAAGAAGCAGATGGAGGCGGGAGGACCTGTGACGGTGACACATCCGGACATCATTCGTTATTTTATGACGATTCCGGAGGCGGTTTCATTGGTCTTGCAGGCGGGAGCTTACGCACACGGCGGAGAGATTTTCGTGCTTGACATGGGAGAGCCGGTCAAGATTGCCGATTTGGCAAAGAATTTGATTCGCTTGTCGGGCTACACGCTTGGTGTGGACATGGAGATTAAGTACACGGGACTCAGGCCGGGAGAGAAACTGCAGGAAGAGCTTTTGATGGCGGACGAGGGCTTGAAAAAGACGAACAACAACCTGATTTTCATCGGGAAGCCATTGGAATTTGACGAAGTGCATTTTTTAAGCCAGCTTCGGGAACTGGAGGAAGCGGCCAGTGACGAGGATTGCGACATTAAGGAAATCGTATCCCGTATCGTGCCGACCTACCATATCCGACCGGAGGACAAGAAACGGGACGAGGAAGCGTTTGAGAGGCTGGTGAGCCTTGGAAGGGCGAGTCATGAGCGTCTGGTAGTGGACGCGGGGCAGGCCGTGGAGACGAAAGAAGATACGAAGGTAGAGAAAGAGGAAAAAATAGAGAAAGACGAAGTCTTGGAAGGGGAGGAAAAGCATGAGTAAAGCAGCGTTAGTCGTAATGGCGGCGGGAATCGGCAGTCGCTTTGGCGGTGGAATCAAGCAGTTGGAACCAGTTGGACCAAACGGGGAAATCATCATGGATTATTCTATCTATGACGCGATGGAAGCGGGATTTGACAAGGTGGTATTTGTCATTCGCAAGGATTTGGAAAAGGATTTTAAGGAAATTATCGGGAACAGGATTGCCAAAAAGGTACAAGTTGAGTATGCATTTCAAGAGGTGGGGGACATCCCTGAACCGTATAAGACCACGTTTGCGAAGCGGACGAAGCCGTGGGGAACCGGACAGGCCATCCTTTGCTGCAGGGACGTGGTGCAGGAGCCGTTCCTGGTAATCAACGCGGATGATTATTATGGAAAGGAAGCGTACCAGGTAGCGTTTGCGGAGCTTGAGAGGGCTTCAAAGGCGACGGATAAAATGCAAATCAGCATGGTGGGATTTGTGCTTGCCAACACGTTGAGTGAAAACGGCGGGGTGACAAGGGGAATCTGCCAGGTGGATGAAAATGGCATGCTGTCTAAAATCGTGGAGACGTCGGGCATCATTAAGACGGCGGACGGAGCGGCCGTGGAAAAAGATGGAGAAGTGGTACCGGTGGACTTAAACTCTCCGGTTTCCATGAATATGTGGGGATTGAAACCGGATTTCTTCGAGGTGCTTGAGAAAGGGTTTACGGAATTTCTCTCGTCTTTGGAACCGGAGGATTTAAAGGGCGAATATCTTTTGCCGACGATTATCGGGGGGCTTTTATCAGAGCAGAAAATTGAGGTGAAGGTATTGAAATCCCGTGACAAGTGGTTTGGGGTTACCTATAAAGAGGATAAAGAGAGTGTGGTAAAGGAAGTGCGGGCCTTGGTAGATGCCGGGATGTATCCGGAAAAATAGAGCGGCCTTGACGGCAGGGGGGCGAAGAATGAAAGAAAGTGTAAAAGTATCAGTTGTCATACCGGTGTATAATGCGGAAGCGTATCTGGCACAGTGTTTGGACAGTGTGGTGAGCCAGACGTTGAAGGAAATCGAGATTATTTTAGTCAATGACGGTTCGACGGACGGTTCCTTGCAGTTGATGAAAAAGTATCAGAAGAAGGATTCACGCGTATGCGTGATTGACCAGGAAAACCAGGGACCGGCGATGGCGCGCAATGCGGGGCTTAAAGCGGCAAAAGGAGAGTACCTGGCATTTCTGGACGCGGATGATTTCTTTTCGCCGGAAATGTTGGAAACAATGTATGTATCGTGCGTGGAGCAGGATGCGGACATCGGCGTGGTACGCGCAAAGGAGTATGACGAGAAAACGCGCGAGTGCAATGATATGAAATTCAGCATCAAGGAAGAGTTTTTGCCGGAGAAAAATCCGTTTTCTTATCATGACGTGCCGGATTGTATTTTTAATATTTTCAAAGGCTGGGCATGGGACAAGCTGTTTCGCCGCGAGATGGTGGAAAAAAACCATCTGGAATTTCAGAATCTGAAATCTTCGGAGGATATGTTGTTTGTATATATGTCACTGGTACATGCGAATCAGATTTTTGTGATTGACAAGGAACTGGCTTATCATAGAATCAATGTAAGTACGTCGGTATCCTCCTCACGGGAGAAGTCGTGGAGATGCTTTTATACCGCGCTGGTGCAGATGAAAGCGGATTTGCAGGCGGCGGGTGCATATGACGAGGTGGAGAAAAGCTTCATCAACTGGGTGGCGGAATTTACGACGTGGCAGATGTTCACGTTCCAGGATCGGAAGGTTTTCTTGCAGGCATTCCAATTGATGCACGAGGAAGGAATGGCATTTTTCGGTGTCATGGAGCACGAGGAATCATACTTTTACATGAAGCATGAATATGATTTCTGTAAGTTTCTGCAGGAGAAGGAGTTGCTTGACTGTGCGGATGTCTTGTTTAAGCGGTTGGAGAACGAAAGGGACAATCTTGTCAAGGAGAGGGACGACCTTTTAAGAGCCCTGGAAGGGCAGAAGGCGGAGACGGAAGCCGTGAGAAACAGCACGACCTATAAACTGGGTGAGAAGATTCTCTGGCTGCCTTGCAAGATTTTGAGGAAAGAGTAACAAAGAGGCGGAATCTGTGAGTTCGTTAGGATGTCAACCTTAGAATTAGGATGGGATTTTGAAAGATGGAAGGTATGGAACAGGAAAGGCGGCAAAAAGTATTAACGATTACGGTGCCCAGCTACAATGTGGAGGCTTATTTGGAGGAGTGTCTGGATTCCTTTCTCTGCGAAGAGGTGATGGAGGATATCGAGGTCTTGGTCGTGAATGACGGTTCGACGGATTCCACGGCCGACATTGCGTCGCGTTATGAGAAGTTATATCCGCGGACATTTCGATTGATTACGAAGGAGAACGGCGGGCATGGCTCCACGATTAACACGGGGGTAAAAGAGGCATGCGGGTGCTATTTTAAGGTCGTGGACGGGGATGACTGGGTCGACGCGGCAAGTTTTGTCAGGCTGGTGAATTATTTGAAAGGGCGGCCTGCGGACATCGTGGCCTCGAATTATACATGGATTGACCATGCCACGAAACGGCCGACGAGTCGTCAGGAATATCCATACCAGAATATCGAGTACGGGAAGATTTATCCGTTTGCGGACATTGTCGGCAAAGCGTTTATCGACATGCATGCCATGACGATAAAGACGGATTTGATTCGAAAGGCAAATACGCCGATTGACGAGCATACATTTTATGTGGACATGGAATTTGTCGCGTTTCCGATTCCTTATGTGGAGACGGTGACCTTTTTTGAGGACGCGGTATACCAGTATCGGTTGGGCTTGCCCGGGCAGAGCATGTCCATTCAAAAGATGCAAAAGAACATGAAGAACCACATGCGGGTTTTGATGCGTTTAAATCATTATTACCATCAGGTGGAGAAAGGGCTTTCCAAGGATAAGAAAACTTATATCAACACGGTCGTGGCTTCCATGCTGACCAGTCAGATTAAGATTTATGTGAGCTTCCCGCTAGGAAGCGGCATGCGAAAGGAAGCGATGCGGTTGGAGGCATATTTTTACAGGCATAATCGGGAGGCGTTTGAACTGGTGAAAAACCCGGCGGTGATTTTGATGAGGAAGACGAGGTATTTGGCGTTTCCGCTGGTAGTGGCGGCATTTAAGGGGCGTAGAAGCTCGTTCTGAAAATGTTTCGGCAATTGGACGGATGCGAATCGTGTCAGACGTAAGGGGTTTTAATGGTATGACCTGGAGGCAAGGAAGACGGTATGATTTTACAGAGGCTGGTATTTGAACGACAACTGGATAAAACAGAAGAATTGTATTTTAGGGCGAAGCAGGGGCAGATTGAGGTTTCGGAAGACCAGGTGGGCATCCCGGCGTGCGCAAGTCTGGATTTGACCACGTATTTCAATGCATTTTCTGCCGTAAAATGGACGAAATATACGAAAGTAAAGCGATGCTCTATCACGCTTGAATACAGCGGCAGCATGAAACTGGAGGTCATGCATCTGTGCAAGACGGAGCAGGATGTTATGAGTCGCTGTCTGTATGAGGATACCTTGTCAAGCCAGGAGAGGCCGAGCGGGCAAAAGATATCCGACATGGAAAATGAGGAAGGGGATACTTGTGCGGATTCGAGGCATATGTTGTACCAAACACCGGAGCTTTCCCTGCCGTCGGACGGTTTGATTGGCATCGTCCTGACGGCAAATGAAGGAGGAGCGTGTCTTTATGGCGGCGCGTATGAGACGGCGGACGAGTTGCCAAAGCGCGCGGTGCGCCTTGGAGTCAGCATTTGTACGTACCGTCGGGAAGCGTTCGTGGAGCGGAACATGAAGTCTTTGCGGGAGCATATTTTTGATAATGAGAAGTCTCCCGCCCATGGAAAGGTGAAGATTTGTATTTCCGATAATGCGGGAACGCTGGATGGCAAGTCGTTTTCACATGAGGAAATCAGGATTGTGAGCAATAAAAATCTCGGCGGCGTTGGTGGTTTTACGCGGGGAATGCTTGAACATATGGGGACGGACGAGAGTTTGACGCACATTTTATTGATGGATGACGACGTGGTCATCCCTCCGAGTGCCATCGAGCGGCTGTGCGTGTATCTGTCCTTGTTGAAGCCAAAGTATTATGAATATATGTTGGGCGGTGCCCTGATGCGGTTAAACGCGCCCTGGACGCAATATGAAAGCGGCGCGGTCTGGAACGACGGCGACATGATTGCCAATCACCACAATCTGGACATGCGGGACGTATTTTACTGTCTGACGAATGAAGAAGAAAGCAGGCAGGATTATGTGGGGTGGTGGTTTGCTTGTATACCGGTTTCCTTTATCAAGGTGAAAAAACTGCCGTTCCCGGTATTTTTGCATCGGGACGACATCGAGTATGGGTTGCGGGCGCATGGCAGATTTCTTTTCCTGAATGGAATCTGCGTGTGGCACGAGGCGTTTGAGACGAAGTGTCCGGGGGTCACGGAGTATTATGACGTGCGGAACCTGGCAATCCTCAATGCGGTGCATGAGCCGGAATTTTCCGCGACGGATTTCAAGAAAATGCTATTTAAGCAAATTAGCAGTAATATCGGAAAGTTTCGGTATCAGTATGTGGATTTAAATCTGTGCGGGGCGGTGGACTTCTTACGGGGATTTAAATGGTTCTATGAGCAGAACACGCAGGAAGTACACAAGAAGCTGGCAAAGTACAATTATAAGATGGTGCCGAAGGAAAACTATATCGGCCATGGCGGATTGACGGCGGAGGACTTAGAGGTTTCGGAGGGGGAGAAGCCGCCAAGTATGGGGAGGCTGAAGCGGCTGTTTATCATTGGCACGACGAACGGGCATTTTCTTCCCGCAAAGAAGGGAAAGCCGAAGGTTACGATACCGTATCCCAACATTTACACGCTGTTTCGCAGCCGCGAAGTCGTGTACGTGGACGGGCAGGGATTGGCCTTTTGCGTGAAGCGCAGTATAAAGGAAATGATTTGCGCCTATATTAAATTTTTCCGGGTATGCCGTTTGATTGACAAGTACTATGAGAAAGTATGCGCGGATTATCAAAAGCATTATGAGAGACTGACAAAAAGAACATACTGGGAGCGCTACCTGGAAATGTAGGGAAACAAAGAGGACGGGCCTAAGGAGGACGAAGAAAGATGAGTGCACCGAAGGTATCGGTAGTGGTACCGATTTATAATGTGGAAAAATATTTAAGAGAATGCCTGGACAGTTTGATTGGACAGACATTGAAGGAAATAGAAATCATCTGCGTGGACGACGGCTCTACGGATTCTTCGAAGGAAATCATCCGCGAGTACGTGCAGAAGGACGCGCGCGTAAAGATGATTGCCAAGGAAAAAAACAGTGGTTACGGGAATTCCATGAACCAAGGCTTTGACTTGGCGAGCGGGGAGTATGTCGGTATTTTGGAGTCCGACGATTTTGCGGAAGCCACCATGTATGAAACATTATATGGGAGGGCAAAAGAGAATAAACTGGACATGATAAAATCCGGTTTTTGGTTTTACTATTCGACTCCGAAGCCTTATAATGAGAAGTACGAGGTGGCATCTAAAGGTACGGAAAAACGGACGTTTTGTCCGGCGTGGGATTTTGACGCGCCGATGGAAATGGTAGAATTTTTTAATATGAAGCCAAGCATCTGGTCGGCCATTTACCGGACGGAGTTTATCAGAGAAAACCATATTCGTTTTAT
>CATLEQ010000203.1 GCA_949915905.1 uncultured Lachnospiraceae bacterium
GAATTGGTTTATCTATCTCCTGGATATTTCAGCTATATTTTCAAGAAAGAAACCGGTGAGAACGTGAGCCGTTTCATCAGGGGATACCGTATGGAGAAGGCGAAGGGGCTATTGACCGGGACGAATAAAAAAATCGTCCAGATTTGCCAGGAAACCGGATTTTCCAATGTCTCTTATTTCTGTAAGAGTTTCAGGGAATACTGTGGATGCAGCCCGGAGCAATTTCGGAGAGGGGAGGCGTCCGATGGAGAAAATGAAGGAAAAATTTTATAGCCTGTCAATCAGAAAAAAGCTTATCATCCTATTGTGCGTGGTAGGCTTTATTCCCGTCATACTTCTTGGCGGCTCGATTACCATGAATGCTTATCAGGCGGTCTTTAAGAACCGGGAGATGGATATGGCCAATTCGTTGGAGCTGGCTTGTGTGTCCGTCGAGAACCAGATGTCCATCTGTGAGCAGATGATGCGGTATTTCATTTATGACCAGAACGTGATTGCTTTTTTGGAATGTGATCCGGGAAAAAGAACGGAACGTTACGGGTATTATCAGAAGCTTCGGGAATCCATTTCTGGTCTGGAGTATCAGAACTTGTCCATGCGGTCCGTGATGATTTATTCACAAAGTATTTCACAGATGTTTGGCGATGAAACGAGGCCGCTCGAGTTATTGAAGGAGGAACCCTGGTTTGGGGAGGGTGTAAAGGACGGGCAATGGTTTATAGACAAAGAAGCGTGGCAGATCGTTACTTCGTATAGAATACCGAGCTATTCCGGGTTGGAGAGCTATGCCGTTGTACGGGTGGATATTGACACGATGTTTCAGAGCCTTTCCAAGCTTGCGGCCGGAACCTACGGAGTGTCCGTGCAGGACGCGGCGGAGATTTGGAGTGCCGCGGGGGAGCAGTGTGTTGACAAGGCGGGAAATCCGTTTTCCTTCCGGTACGGGGAGGATTCTTATATCTGGGTGCAGAAAGAAATCGAATCCCTCGGGGTCACGGCCATCTGCTTTCAGGAAAAAAACAGTATTCAAGTGATTTCATGGGACGTACTTGTCAAGGTCCTGCTCCAGATCGGCCTTTGCCTGGTGATTATCCTGCTTCTTGGCAGGAAGATGGCGGACTATATTTCCAGGCCGCTGGAACAGCTCACGAACGAGATACGGGAAGTGGACGAGCATAAGATCGGAACGGAGATTACCAGTGACCGGGAAGATGAAATCGGTATATTGATTCGAAGCTATACGCATATGATGCGGCGGATCAGCGATTTGATTCAGGAAAACTACAAGATGCGGATCGCCCAGAAGGAGTATGAGATGATAGCGCTAAGGGCTCAGATCAACCCGCATTTTTTGTATAATTCTCTTTCCATCATCAATTGGAAGGCCATTGAGGCGGGAGAGGAGGAAATCAGCAAGATTACGCTGGCTCTTTCCGCCTTCTATCGGACGGCTTTAAATAAGGGGGATTCGATGATCAGCATCCGTATGGCCCTGGAAAATATTCAGGCGTATTTGAAGCTCCAGCTTTGGATGCATGATGATGACTTCACGGTGAATTATGACGTGGATGAGAAAACGATGGAGTTTATGATTCCGTCACTGATTCTCCAGCCCCTCGTGGAAAATGCGCTGGAACATGGGCTGGATGTAAAGGAAGATCCGGATCATCAAATATGGATTCGCATTTACCAGGATGCCCGGGCGGTTTATGCACAGGTTTGCGACAACGGGGTGGGGATGGATGCGGAAACGTTGGAGCATATCGTGGAATACAAGGCGGAAGGGTATGGAGTGAAAAACGTAAACGACCGTATGACCCTGCTCTACGGGGACAAACATGGCATGCAGATTGAAAGCCGGGAGGGAGAGGGAACGAGCATTTTGTTGACATTTCCCAAAAAGGCAGAAGGAGAAAACGAGACATGCAAAGAAAGTCAAAAATACGAATAGAATATAAGAAAGCGGTGCAGGCTGTCGTCGTGTTGTTGCTTGCCGTCGGCATGGTTTTAGGGTGCATTGCCCAGCAGGAAAAAAAGAGTGACGAGCGCAAGGAGGCGGTGCAGGAAGCGTATGAGAAAGCCGCCAATGATCCCGTCGCGCCATATCCCGAGACCGTCGTATACACGCTGGCCAAGATGACAGCGTGCGGGGATTCCTTCATACCGGAGGAGGATACCTATGAGGACAACGCATATACGCGGTTCTTGAAAGATTTTTTGAACGTGCAAAACAAGAATGTGATCGAGGTGCCGGAGGATGGAAATTATGATTTGTATGTAAGTCGGCTGATTGCGGAAGACAATATGCCGGACGTCATGTTGATTTCCGACCTGGAGGAAGTGAGGCGGCTGGCGGCAGAAGGCGTGATTGAAGATCTTTCCGAGGCCTATGAAAAGTGCACTTCGGATACGATAAAGGAAATTTACGAAGGATACGGGCCGGGGCTTTTGGAATCGGTCATGGTGGACGGGAAGCTGATGGCCCTCCCTTCCACGCAGGTATACTATGGCTGCAATCTTTTCTGGGTTCGCCAGGACTGGATGGACGAGCTGAAGTTGGAGGCGCCGAAGACGCTAAAAGACGTGGAGGACATTGTACTGGCCTTTCGCGAGCATGACATGGGCGGGGAGGGTAACATTGGACTTGCCTGCATGGCGGAGCTGGTGGGAACGGGTTCCGCCAACTATTCTCTGGATCCGGTATTTGCGGCGTTTCAGGCGTATCCGGGAATTTGGCTGGAAGACGAGGAAGGGCAGTTTTCGTATGGCTCTTTGTCCGAGGAAACAAAACAAGCCTTGGAATACTTAAATGGCTGGTATGAAAAGGGCGTGCTGGACGAGGAGTATATGATGCGTACCACCAAGGAAATCGGGGACATGGTAAAGGAGGGACACTGCGGAGCGTTTTTTGGCTGGTGGTGGGCACCCAATTCGCCCTTGCTCGCCTCGGTCGGGGCGGATCCGGATGCCGTGTGGAAGCCCTATTTAATCGGGGACGACGAGGGAAAGGTAAATTCCTATGTCTATTTCAAGGGGACGCAATATATCGTGGTTCGAAAGGGATACGAACATCCGGAAATCGTCATGAAAATCACGACGGCATTGTTTGATAATGCGCGCTTCCAAAATGAGGGAACGGTGGAGATGGACGAATACCAGTTAAACGGCGTGGATATCACGGCACGTCCGCTGGTCATCAACTGTGACTATTGCGACGCGGTGTTTCGCACCACGGCTTCGATTGAGGCCGCGCTGCAAGGAGAATTGGATGTTTCCAAGCTGAGTGCCCTGGAGCGGGCCTACTATGAGGGATGTGAGCGTTACCTTGCCGGTGAGAGGAATCCGGATCTCTGGGCCGCCTACGCGTCCCGGATCGAGGCGGTGGATCTTTTGAACCAGGGAAATATTTCTTATGTGAACGAGGAGTACGTGCAGAAAAGCAACCAGGTGGTCACCCAGGAACTCCAGGACATGGAGACGTTGTCTTTCATGAAAATCATAACCGGTGAGGAGGACATTTCTTATTTTGACGTATTTATAGAAAATTGGAAAAAGAACATGATTCTTGAAAATCTTTCGTTTTAAGAAAGGCTGGAAATGGTTATACTATGTATAACAAAAACATTTCCAGTTTTTATTTTTCAAAAAGGAGGAGATTTTCATGAAAAAGAAATTAGTATCAACATTGCTTCTTGGTGCATTGTCGGTCTCGCTGCTGGCGGGATGCGGCGGCAACGGCGGTTCGGGTGACGGCGGTTCGGACGACGGCGGAAAGTCGGACGCGAAGGGTTCCGTTTATTATCTGAATTTCAAGCCGGAGGCGGATCAGGCGTGGCAGGACCTGGCCAAGAAGTATACGGAAGAGACCGGTGTCGAGGTGAAGGTCGTGACGGCCGCATCCGGTGAGTACGAGTCAACGCTTACGACGGAGATGGGAAAGAGCAGTGCCCCCACTCTGTTCCAGGTGGGAAATGACCAGGCGGTCAACACATGGAAAAATTATTGCCTGGATTTGGCTGACACGGATATCGTAAAAGAGCTGAGTACCGATGAGTTCAACCTGACCGGTGACAATGGTGAAATATATGCAGTCGGTTATTGCTATGAGGCGTTTGGCATTATCACAAATAAGAAGCTTTTGAAAGAGGCGGGCTACGAGGTGTCGGACATTACGGATTTTGCCTCCCTTAAGAAAGTGGCAGAAGACATCACGGCACGTAAGGATGAACTTGGATTTTCCGCATTCACGTCGGCAGGTCTTGAGAGTTCGTCTTCCTGGCGTTTCTCCGGCCATCTTGCAAATATGCCGATGTTCTATGAATTCCGCGATGACGGCGTGACGAAGCAGCCGGCGACGGTTACGGGAGCTTATCTGGATAATTTCAAGGATGTCTGGGATTTATATATCAATAATGCAACGTGTACTCCGGTGGAATTGGCCACGAAGACGGGCGACGAGTCCGAGGCCGAATTCGGGCAGGAACAGGCCGTATTTTTCCAGAACGGTTCCTGGGAGTATGCAAACCTTGTGACGGATGAGACCAAGGGCTTTATGATGAACGCCGACGACCTTACCATGATTCCGATTTACTGTGGTGTCGAGGGTGAGGAAAATGCAGGCCTTTGCTGTGGAACGGAGAATTGCTGGGCGGTAAACAGCCAGGCTTCGGAAGCGGACATTCAGGCCACGTTGGACTTCATAAAATGGGTCGTGACGTCTGACGAAGGAACGACGATGATGGCGGAACAGTTTGGACCGATTCCGTTCAAGAATGCGAAGGAACCTGAAAATGTATTTTTCAAGGCGGCTGACCAATATATCGAGGATGGCAAATATGTCGTATCATGGGCATTCAATTATACGCCGAACGTGGACGACTGGAGAGCGACCGTTGTTTCAGCCATGCTTCAGTATTCATCCAACGGCGGAAGCTGGGATAATGTTGTAAAAGCATATGTAGACGGATGGGCTACGCAATACGCAGCACAGTAAACTCGAGGGAGAAAAGAAGGGGAGAGCCGTGGGCACTCCCCTATTCTTTCTCTTGACTTGGAGAAGAAAAGGAAGGGTGTATTATGAAGAGGAGAAAAAAGACATCAGCAGTCGCGGTGAATAGCAGGCTTATATCAAGGCCGATCCGTCGGTGTTTTCCGATTTTTATGCTGCCGACCTTCGCGGCGTTTTGTATCGGCTTCATCTGGCCGTTTGCCCAGGGCATGTATCTTTCGTTTTGTAACTTTACCATTCCGAAGGATGCGGAATTTATCGGAATAGGGAATTATGTAAAGGCGTTTGCCGATGCGGGATTTCGCTATTCCTTCCTTTATACGGCGGCGTTTGCCGTGGTATCGATTTTGGCAATCAATATTTTCGCGTTTACGATTGCCTATCTGCTGACCCAGAATATCAAGGGCGCGAACTTGTTTCGTACCGTGTTTTTCATGCCGAACCTGATTGGCGGCATCGTGCTGGGGTATATATGGTCGATGATCTTTGACGGAATCTTGAAAAAGTATGGAACTTTCCTTCTTGCGGAGACGAGTTATGGTTTCTGGGGATTGATTATCCTTATGTGCTGGCAGCAAATTGGTTACATGATGATCATTTATATTGCCGGCTTGCAGAGCGTGCCGGAGGACATGATGGAGGCGGCCAAGATTGACGGGGCGAATAAATGGCAGACGCTGATCAGGATTACGATTCCGAATGTAATGTCCTCCATTACGATTTGTATTTTCCTGACGCTGACCAATTCGTTTAAGCTGTTCGACCAGAACCTTGCCCTTACCGGGGGCATGCCGGTAGCGTTTACGGACGCGGGCACCACGATAAACACGACGGAGATGCTGGCGCTTAACATTTATAAGACGTTCTACACGAGCGCAAACACGAGGGGACTCGCCCAGGCCAAGGCGGTCATGTTCTTCGTTTTGGTGGCGGTATTGGCGATTGCGCAGCTTAGGTTTACCCGTGAAAAGGAGGTGCAGCAATAATGAAAGAAAAAACAAGCTTGGGAAGCAAGATACTTACTGTGTTTTTCACGGTGTTCAGCATTGTGTATCTGATTCCGATATTTGAAGTGTTAATAAACTCTTTTAAGGCAAATGCCTATGTCAATACGGATACGTTCGCATTGCCGAACGGGGAGTCTTTCGTGGGTTGGGCGAATTATATCAAGGGCATGACGTTTGGTAATTATCCGTTTATGAAGTCCGTATTCTTCAGCCTGTTCATCACGGTGGTGTCAACGGTGCTGATTCTGCTTTGCACGTCCATGGCGGCGTGGTACATCGTGCGTGTGAACAGCTTGTTTTCTAAAATCATGTATTATCTGTGCGTGTTTTCCATGATCATACCGTTCCAGATGGTCATGTTTACCTTGTCAAGCACGGCGGACAGACTGCATTTGAACACTCCGTGGACGATTCCGATCATATACCTCGGATTTGGAGCCGGGCTTGCGGTATTTATGTTTACCGGGTTTATCAAGGGAATCCCGCTGGAAATCGAAGAGGCGGCGGCCATTGACGGATGCGGTGCCGTTAGCACTTACTTTAGGGTGGTGTTCCCGATGCTGAAATCCATCCTGATCTCCGTAGGCGTGCTCGAGGTCATGTGGATATGGAACGATTATCTGCTCCCGTACCTGGTACTGGACAGGACGAAATACATGACGATTCCGATTCACGTACAATATTTGAAGGGAAGCTATGGAACGGTTGACCTGGGCGCGACGATGGCCGTGATTATGATTAGCATTATTCCGGTCATTATCGTATACTTGTTCTGCCAGAAATACATTATCAAAGGCGTGGCGGCGGGAGCCGTAAAAGGATGATTACGGGTTACTGTTCATG
>CATLEQ010000204.1 GCA_949915905.1 uncultured Lachnospiraceae bacterium
GGATCAAATAAACGGAATGCATCTTGAAGCGGATGTTCCGGGCGGGGCGTGCCAGGTGTCCAAGCCGTTGCCATTTTGTAGCATTTCAAGAAGTCTTTTCCGGATTGGTCAAAAAGGTTGACATAAATCTTGTGTTTATAATTTTCATCGGCGAATTTGTTGATGATATATGTTTTTCCAACTTGTCTGGCACCATTAATTTCCAAGGTGCTATGGCCGGAATCATTTTTCCAATCCAGAAGCTGGTCATAGACTGTTCGTTTCAGGTACATGTGTAACAACTCCTTTCCTTCATTGGCAAAATGTGTCAATCGTTAGAGGACGTTTCTTTGATGTAAGAGTCCCTTGCGTATAGTATAACAAAAGATTGTAAGTTCACAAAGGAAAAATTTATTTTTCATAAATATTTTTTCCTTGTCCATTACAATCTACGGAGGTTAAGCCGTGAAATGTGACAGTTCTAATATTCTTGGCGGGGCTTTTGTAAGTCATAGTGTTTCATGAGAAATCTTATCGTTTCTTATTAAATCTTATCGTAATTATGTTACTTTTGCCAAAGGCGTACTCCCCCTTTTTTCTTCCGATCTCTGGCTTTTCAAGAGCTTTTTGGCTTCCCCGATGAGAATATCCTGGTTATCTTCATTGAGCTGGGAAAATGTTTCCAATATTTTCCTGGCTCCGGCAGGCATGGCGGAAAAAGAGTCCGTATATTGTCCGGGCTCTAACTTTCTATCCTTTTCTAAAAGTAAATCAGCGCTTACACCAAAATAGTCTATCAATAATATAAAACATTCCAGAGACGGAAGTCTTTTATTTGTTTCCCACAACCCGACCAATCCGGAGCTTACATTGATGTCAGCGGCAAGTCGTTTTTGGCTGATATGCTTTTTCATTCTTAATTGGGATATTATAAGTCCGATTTGCATGGTATCATCTCCTTTTTCTCATTATTTACAGCTGCTTCACTACACATACGCAACCGCTGTCCGGGACTTTTACTTAAAAATTACCAGAAAGTGAGCCAATTAACTTTAGTTTTTTTGATTTACTAACAAAACATATTGACTCACTAACTTAAAGTGTGTAAAATACTTACAATAAGTATGTTTCACGGCGGAAGGTACATCGAATGACGGAAAGAAAAATGGAAACTGAAAAAATTACAAGAGAAACGGCAAGGGAGTCCATAGGAGAAGCCGCAAAAGAGGCGATAAAGGCGGCTGAGAAAGAAACGTTAAGAGAAGCCAGGGAGGCAAAGGAGTCTGCAAAGATCTTGCAGATACAGATGTTTGGCGGTTTTTCCATGCATTATGGGGGAAAGGCCATCGCGCTGAACCGGACGGAAAGTTCAAAATCAATACGGCTGCTCAAGATGCTTCTTTTATCCTTGCCGGAAGGGATTCCCAAGAATGAATTAATGGACAATTTGTATGACTGGAATGAGAAAAACAGCTTGTCGAATCGTAATAAAAATCTGAATAATTTGATTTACCGGTTGAAAGGGCAGCTTATGACTTATGGATTGCCGGAGGATGATTACGTGGAAATCGACAAGGGGAGATGCCATTTTAAGAGTCGGCTTTCCCTTGTTTTGGATACCAGGCAGTTCGAGGAAATGGTGATGGCGGCGCGGGAGGATGGCCGCACTGACTTGTATCACGAGGCTAACAAGATGTATGTGGGGGAGCTTTTGCCGGGCAATTCGTCCGATATCTGGTTTTTTCAAAAAAGCAACCATTATAAGAAGCTTTATGTTGAGACAATTCGAGCCCTTGAGAAAAAATTCCGCAAGGAAAATAACTATATGGAAAGGTTGCAGCTTTATAATCGGGCGGCAATGATTTATCCGTTTGAGGAGTGGCAGGTGGAACAGATTCGCTGCAATCTGGAGATGTACCGTTACAAGGAGGCGAGGGACATCTACAATGCCACGATGGAATTGTATGCAAGGGAAATGGGGAGCCCCCCGACGGAAAAGATGCAGGAATGTTTTGAGCAAATAGAGTTGATGGACGAGGGGCATAAAAATATGTCGGACGATTTTAAGAGATGGAAGAAAATGGATGAGATGTTTATGGGAAAGAACGGAGACATACGCAAAGCGATTTTTGAAGAGGAGCAGTTGCGGGGAGCGTATTATTTCACCTATCCAAGTTTCGTGGATTATTGCCGGATCGTGGAGCGGATGGGAAGAAGGCGCGAACTCCCGGCGGTATTGATGTTCCTGACGCTTAGCCGTAAGAAGAACAAAGGCGGCCAGGGAAAGATGAACCAGCAGGAGCAGATGGACGTTTTGCGGAATGCAATCGGGGATTCGCTGCGTGACGGGGATGCCTATACACGATATGGAAACCGGCATTTTATCGTGATGCTGGTACAAGCGGAAACGGAAAATTGCAGTGACATATTTTGCCGAATTGAGAAAAGCTATTTGGAAAAAAACGGGAAAGGGGAGTTGTGGTACTATGCGAACATGACACATGAGTTGGCGGAAGAAAATTTATACTGAGCGGCAGATAAAATTTGTCGTGAGTAAATAAAGTAGCTTTTTTGGGGGAAATGAGGCAGTTTGCAAGATACCCCATTTGCTACAATGTATGATAAGTCGCAAAGTATCTATTGCTATTTTGGAAAAATGGCAGATTCGCGGCTTGTAACGCGGCAAATTTGAGGAAACAGGGTTCAATTAAAGGAGGAGAGAGATATGAAACCTCAATTGAAAAGAAATTTGAAGCGTTGTCTGGCATTGGTGCTGGCGTTGATATTATTGGCGTCAAGCAGTATTTATCAGCACGGCAGTGGCTTGTGGGCCACGAGTGAGGATGGAACAAATTCTGAAGACATTGCGGACGGCGCGGTGGTAACGCAGGAGGAGATTTCCCTTGAGAATCCGACAAGCGCGGAAGAACCGGGCAATCCGGATGGCGCGGCGGATACGGACGATGCAGGGGAGACCGATAACGCAGGGGAAGTGGACGGCGCGGATGCGGAAACGAACGCGGCGGACACGGCAAATGCGGATGCGGCAAAGGACGCGCAAAATTCGGAAAATGCGGACGGTGCGGAAACGAACGCGGAGGACGCGGGAAATGCAGACGATGCGGCAAAGAGCACGGACGGTGCGGATGCGGCAAAGAATGCGGAAGACGCAGGAAACGCGGACGAGGCCGAGGTTCCGGAAAAATCGGTCTATACTGTGGAAATCTTAAAGCCGGAAATGGATGGCGGCAAGATTCAAGTCGAGCAGGACGGCCGGATGGTAGATGTAAAATATGATGCGAATGGCAAGTATAGCATTGATTTTACGGAAGGAACGAAAGTAAATATTAAAGTTTCTTTAGAAAATGGTTATACGCTGGAAAAAGTGATAGACCAAAATGAGAAGGCATTTACGGAAAAGAGCGTGGAGAACAATGTTTATAGCTACGAGCTTGACGTAAAGGAAAACATGCAGGTCGCAGTTATCTATAAAAAGGTAGAGACGGCGAAGGAACCGGAAACGCAGAAAACGCCGGAGCAGAATGACAGAAAAGACGCGGCGGAGGATGACGATGCGGATGCTGCAGAGACGGAGCCGGAAAAGGATTCCGAGCAGGACGCTTCGAAGCCGGATGAGCCAAAGACGGACGCGGCCGTTACGGAGGATGAGGAATATGCATTGACCATCGTCCATCACCTGACGACCGGCATCGGTGAATATGAAGATACGGAAACGGTGACTGTCAAAGGTTCCGAATTAAAAGTCGGCTATGACGTTTTAAAGCACGCTTATACCAGGGAGGGATTGAAAGTAACAGATGACTCACTGGTGGTGACGGCGGCGAACTTCGATGAAAACAGAGAAGGAAACGTAATTATTTCTTATGAAATAGCTGATGGATACAAGGCGGTTCACAAGAGCGCGGCGGGCGCGATGGGCAGAGCACTTCGGGCGGCGGCCAGAGTGAAGTACGTGGGGCGGATGGATAGTATAGACATCGGTCCGGCGAACCAGTTGCTTTTGAACATTTCATATACAAATGAAGATGGGACAATTGCATTCCCGGATGTCAATGAGATGTTGGACGAAAAAGACGGCGGCGGATTCGATATTGATAAGACCGTTGACTTGAAAGAGGGTTATACTTTAAGGATTGACTTTTCGGAGGGAATTGAAAAAGGAGAGATAACGGTATCAAGAGGCACGATTAGGGCAAATGCCGGAACGAACGTTAAAAAAGTGACGATAGACGTAAGTGTGGTTGCGAATGATGCAACATACACCGTAAATCATCATTTTGCCGGATTGGGTGAGGAAGCCGAAAGGGTAGAGACGGAATCAAAGTCCGGTAAAGTGGGAAGCTTGACAGAGGCGGAAGCAAAGACGGACGAACCCGGATTTTCATCGGAGGCATTTGACCAGAAAACGGTAGAGGGAGATAATTCTACCGAGGTGGATATTTATTATGGAAGAAATGAATACAAGGTAATATATGACACACAAGGCGGCTCGTATGTTAAGTCCAAGAAGGGCGTGTATGGGCAAGAGGTGGAAGTATATCAGAAAGAGAATGGAAGCAGCGTATTAACGTGTGGACGAGATGAGCATACACATACGTATGAGGATTCAAGGTGGCGAAACGGTAGGCAGCAATATAAAGGTGGATGTTACAGTAGTTCCAGATGGACTACTCAACCAAATTGCGGAAAGCAAGAACATACACATAATGATAATTGTTATACCGTGTATTCTGATACGTACAATCCGACAGCCACAAAGCAGGGATATGACTTCGGCGGTTGGTATCAGGACGCGGAATGCAATACTCCGGCAGAAGAATCCGTTACGTTGAAAGACAACAATGTGACCGTATATGCGAAGTGGGTTCCGAAGGATGTGAATTATACTGTCGTATATATGAAAGAGGCCTGGGATAATGAGACAAACCAGGGATATTATGTATACGATAGTTCGGTAACGCGCACGGCAAAGGCAGGTAGTACGGTTACTGGAAGCAATAACAAGAGTATCGCGTATCATGAGTTTGACCATGCTGAGAGTGCAACGGTTGCCGGGGATGGTTCCACTGTTGTAAGGGTATATTATAAGCTTACAGTATATACCATAAAATTTACGTGGACGCAGTCAGGATGGAAATTACGTTGGGATGGAACGGATTATAACAGTGCCGGATACACCATATCTGCTCGGCTCGGCCAAGATGTTAGTGGACAATGGCCGACATCTGAAAATATGAAAGGTACTGGAAATGAAAAATTCTATACATGGACGATGACGAATGGGCGGCAAAGTTCAAAGCCGTTTGCCACAAAGATATTTGAAATAACTGAGGAAATTTTGGAATGTAGTGATAATGAGGATGTGATAAAGGCAACAGGTGATTGGAACGCAAATTTGAGGTCGTATAATGTAGAGTATTATTTACAAGATCTTAATGGAAATTATGTCAAGAGTGAAAAATATAGCCAGACGGCTAATTCAACAAAAGGATTTGACGCAAAAGAGATATATGGTTATCAATATGTGCGGGAGGAATCAGGTAATAGCACCTATAAATTCTATTATAACCGTACAAAGTATTCTATAGAATACCGATATAAGGACGCAAAATTAGACACGAAATCCAACATCATGTTTGGTGCAGATATTAGTGGCACTGAATATAATTATACACCAAAACGTCCGGACGGAGTGGATGCCGATAGTGTATTTGCAGGCTGGTATTCCAATGCAGAGTGTCAGGGAGATCCCTATGTATTTGATACAATGCCGGGAGGAAATCTAGTATTGTATGCAAAATGGGAAGCTCGGGAGAAAGTCGTCACTCTGAAATATAACGATGGGAGCGAAGATAAATCAGAAAAGGTAAAGAAGGGTTCCGTGGCAAATATCGAAATTCTGTCCCGTCCTGGCTATGATTTTGATGGATGGTATACGGAAGACGGGAAGGCGTTTGATATTTCAGAGCCCATTATGGAAGACGTTACCATTTATGCACATTGGACGAGAAAAACAGTTGCGGAATATACGATAAGGTATATTGATAAGGCAACCGGTAAGGACATTATAGAACCAGTGAAGAGAATCGGGCGTGATGGGCAGACTGTTACGGTGAAAGCGATGGCATTTAAAAATGATGCCCGGTATTCCACGTATGCTCCGGATAAGTTGGAAGCTACAGTTACGTTGAATATAGATTCACCGCAGGAGATTGTGTTTGAGTATGTTGCGCCGAGTGAATTACGATATACGGTTCAGTACATTTATAATGGTGATACAAAAGCAGAGCAAAAAGACCTGACTGCGGAGACGGCATCTTTTAAAATTTATCCTGATTCTAAAATAGCCAAAAAGCTAAAGGCAGAAGGATATGAAATTGACGGAAAGTTTGTATCTGCGCAGTTAGTGGCCGATAACAGTAAGAATGTATATACATTTAATTTGAAACCAGATGTGTATACAATTAGTTATGAAGGCCTTGAAGAGATTACCGGTTGGGATGGAAAAACAGAAATTGAAAATCCCAATGCGGTCACCTACACAGTGGAAACAGATGACATCAAACTTATCAATCCGGTAAAAGAGGGTTATGAGTTTGACGGATGGGAGATGGGAAAATATACTGACGTGGCCGAAGGCTCGGAAAGCCATGAAGGTGCGAAGAAAGAAGTTACCATTACCAAAGGCTCAAAAGGACACTTGACATTTGTAGCCAAGTGGTCACCAAAGAAATATAAAGTAAATTATAACCTGAATGGTGCAACGGGGACGATAGAGAGTAAGGAAGTAGAGTGGCTCGCGGATAATTTGCTTC
>CATLEQ010000205.1 GCA_949915905.1 uncultured Lachnospiraceae bacterium
GAAAAAATCAGGGCACAAAAGGCGGAGGAAGCCCGCCGCCGCGCGGAAAAGAGGCAGAGAGAGGAAGAAGAGGCGCGCCGTCTGGCCGAGAAACGTCGAAAAGAGGAGCGTTTGGCCGAGAAACGCCGCAGGGAAGAGGAGGCGCGTCTGGCCGAGAAGCGGCGTAAGGAAGAGGAGGCACGTCTGGCCGAGGAGAATCAAAGGAAGCAGGAGCAGGAGAAGCTTCTGGAAAAACAAGAGCTTGCAAAAAGGTTGGATGCGGAGTACGCAGTGCTGGGAAGTCCGTGGACGCAGGAGGACGAGGATTCGGAAAATGCGGCCAGGACGTTGAAAGAATTGGAGACATATAAATATTTTGACGGGGAAAGTATTTTAAAATCCATGAAAATTCCAGTGGCAATGTTTGAAGACGGAAACAAGTTGATTCGGCAAGGAAAACTTCAAATCAACAAAATTGTTTCTGGTTACGACAGTGGTAGTAAACAGCCAATGGGGATGATTGAAGCAACCGGGAAGTCGGGGAAGGCCGAGTTTCCGGTAAGACTCTCTTTTTTACAAAAGAAAGTCGTATCAACAGAATGTAGCTGTCCGGAGTGCCGCAGGGGATATTATTATTTATGGCAAGCCACGGATAGAAAATGCGCCTATATCGCGGGAGTGTTGGAAAATTTGAAGCAGTATCTGGACGCGCATAATATCGGTGACGCGACAGATATGTCCGCCCGGCAGCTTATGGCGTATTATCAGGGGAAACGGGCGAATCATCTCATAGCGGATACTCAGAATGAGGAGGCGAAGTTAAAGTTTGTCCCGCGTCTGACAAAAAAGAACGGAGAGTTGTCCGTGTCTTTTAAAATCGGCGAGAACCGGCTTTTTGTCGTAAAAAAGCTGGATGAATTTTGTGAGGACGTGAAACATTCTGCGACAAGCGTTTATGGGACGAATACGGAGATTTGCCATGACCCGGAACGGTTTACCCGGCAAGCGCAGGGATGGATTCGGTTTATCAACCGTATCGTTCGCGAAGAAGAAAATTTCCAACAACGGCTTAGGGAAAGCCGAAGCTATTATGGCGGAGTAAAAGAAAGCGTCGGGAGTTCGCTGGCCTTGTTTGGTTGGAGACTGGATGAATTTTACAATCAGTTGTCGGAGGAATCGGTTGAATTTGAGGATAAGGACGCTGGCAAGAAGAAAGGCACGCTGTCTTGTGCAAAGGAAAATCCAAAAGTGACAATGCAAATTTCCAGGGAGACAGAAAAGAAAGGCGGCGTGTTCCACGGAATCACGGTGAGCGGCACGCTTCCCGAATTGTACCGGGGAACGGATTCGGCCTACTATATCAACGGAGAACATCTCTGCCGGATTGACCATGAATTTTTACAAAAAATAGAACCCTTGGCAGACTTGACAGATGGAAATGAGTTTTCTTTTCGTGTGGGAAGAAACAATTTGGCGGAATTTTATTATAGGGTTCTTCCACAGCTTCAGGACGCGGTGGATGTAACGGAGACGGAGCCGGAAATCATTCGTTCCTATTTGCTTCCCGACGTCAGGTTTGTTTTTTATCTGGACGCGCCGGAGCATAATGTCGTCTGTCTGGTTCGTGCGAAGTATGGGGAGGAGGATTTTAACGCCCTGGATGCTTTTGACGAAGGCGGGGAGAAGTTATTCGCATCGTTTCGTGACGATGCCCGTGAGCGGGAAGTGATTTTTCAAGTAATGCAGTGGCTTCCCGAGATTGACTGGGACAGGGAACAGCTGCATTGCGGCGGTGACGAGGAATTGATTTATCAACTCATGAAAAGAGGGGTGGACGGGCTGACGGAATTGGGGGAAGTGCGTTGTACGAGACGTTTCCTACAGTATCATGGCATTCGGAAAATGAAAGTTTCCGTGGGTGCATCCGTATCGTCCGGCCTTTTGGAGCTTGACATTGTGACAGATGATGTTTCGCAGAGCGAACTGCTGGAAATTTTGGGCAGCTACCGTTTAAAGAAAAAATATTATCGTTTAAAGGACGGCTCGTTTTTGGACGTGGACGATTCCGCGTTAAAAATGCTGGCGGAAATGGTGGATGCCATGCATTTGAAACCGAAGGAGTTTATCAAGGGGAAGGTGCATCTTCCGATGTACCGCACGTTGTATCTGGACAAAATGCTGGAAGAAAACGAGGCGGTCTACAGTGAGCGTGACAGTCATTTCCGAGAGGTGATAAAAGGGTTTAAGACCGTTAAGGACGCGGATTTTGAAGAACCGGCCAGTTTGTCGAAAATTATGCGGAAATACCAGAAGGACGGATATAAATGGCTGCGTACGTTGGAAGCGTGGCAGTTCGGGGGAATTCTGGCGGATGACATGGGGCTTGGGAAGACGTTACAGACCATCGCGGTATTTTTATCTGCCAAAAAAGAAGGGAAAAAGGGCGTATCCCTTGTCGTGGCACCGGCCGCCCTGGTATATAACTGGGGAGAAGAACTTGAACGGTTTGCGCCGGAACTAAGGACGTCTCTGATTACGGGAACGCAGGAAGAGAGACAGGAAAAGATAGAGGCCTGTCAGGACTTTGACGTATTGGTGACGTCATATGATCTTTTGAAACGTGACATTTCGTTTTATGAAGAGAAGGAATTTTTATACGAGGTCATTGACGAGGCGCAGTATATCAAGAATCATACGACTGCGGCGGCAAAGGCGGTAAAGGTAATAAAAAGCCGGATTCGTTATGCGCTGACCGGTACGCCGATTGAAAATCGATTAAGCGAGTTGTGGAGTATTTTTGACTATTTGATGCCCGGCTTCCTCTACGGTTACGAGGTGTTTCGGCGGGAACTTGAGATCCCGATTGTGAAGAACCAGGACGAGGCGGCTATGGCGCGCCTGCAGAAAATGGTGGGGCCGTTTATCTTGCGCAGGCTGAAAGAGGACGTGCTAAAGGATTTGCCGGAGAAGCTGGAGGAGTCCCGTTATGTAAGGCTTGGGGCAGGGCAGCGGGAGTTGTATGACGGACAGGTGCTGCATATGAAAGAAAGCCTGGCCGGACGAAACGAGGAGGAATTCAACAAGGATAAAATGCTGATTCTGGCAGAGCTTACGAGGCTTCGGCAAATATGCTGCGACCCATCGCTATGTTTTGAAAATTACAAGGGAGAAGCGGCAAAATTGGAATCCTGCCTTCAATTGATTCAAAGTGCGATTGACGGCGGACATAGGATGTTGGTGTTTTCACAGTTTGCCACGATGCTGGAGATATTGAAAGAGAAGCTGGAATCCCTGCAGATTTCGTACTATATGATTACCGGGAGTACGACGAAAGAGAAACGCCTTAAGATGGTAAAGGCGTTTAACGGCGGGGACGTGCCGGTGTTTTTGATTTCTTTGAAGGCGGGCGGCGTGGGACTGAACCTGACGGGGGCGGACGTGGTGATTCATTATGACCCATGGTGGAATCTGGCTGTGCAAAACCAGGCGACGGATCGTGCGCACCGAATCGGACAGACGAAAAAAGTGACGGTCTATAAGCTGATTGCCAAAGGCACGATTGAGGAAAAAATCGAAAAGTTGCAGGAAAAGAAGCGGGATCTCGCGGAGCAGGTGATGGGCGGTGAGACAGGACAGCTTGGCAGCTTAAGCAAGGAGGAACTATTGGAACTTTTGGAAGGGTAAAAAAGAAGGAGGATGAAAGAGATGGCAGAGAGGAAGGAGCAATCACAAGAACAAGCGCGGGAAGAGTTTATGAAGCAATACCAGGCGTATGCAGGGCGGGTCGCAAAGGAACTGAATTCCGGGAAGAAGGTCGGTGTCTATTATATAAAGGAGATAGAGCCGGACATTTATCGGATTTATAACAGTGGCGTCCATATGGATTTAATCGTGGGGAAGGAAAAGGCGTTGTTGTTCGACACGGGGCATGGCTTCGGGGCTCTGAACGAGGCGGTGCGCGCGGTCACGGATTTGCCGCTCTATGTGGTAAATTCCCACGGGCATTTGGATCACGCTTGCGGGAACTGCTGGTTTGAGGAGGAAATCTATATTCATCCGGCGGACATGGAGCTGTGCAGGCAGCACAATTCTTCGGAGAGTCGAAAGGAAGGAATCGGGATGGGCAAGGAGGCCGCCGGACGTTACCCGGGGATCGAGACGTTTCCGGCGGATTTTGACGCGGAGGCATATGCTAAGAAGGGATATGGAAATCTGGTACCCGTGGAAGAGGGGCATGTGTTTGACCTTGGCGGGATGACATTGCAGGTTGTCGAGCTGCCGGGACATACGAAAGGCAGCATAGGGCTTTTGTGTCTGGAAAAAAAGCTTCTCTATGTGGGAGATGCCATCAACAGCGGATTGTGGCTGTTTTTGGAGGAGTCCGAACCGCTTCCCGTTTATCGGCGGACATTGAAGAAGGCACAAGAACTTGATTTTGAAAGAATCGTCATGGCGCATGATTTTAATATTAGGACGAAGGATGTTTTACAGAATTATCAGGACGTGGCAGAAAACCTGGATTTCGAAAAGGGATTTCCGTTTCCGTCTCCGGTCTGCGCGGGGCGGGACGTGCGTCAATGTATGCGGCCGGGGCAGACGATAGCGGATATGATTTCACCGGAGTTTGCTTCCATCGTGATTAGCAGAAAGCAGCTCTAGATAGAATAAACAATTGAAAAATAGCGAAAACTATGATATGATAATGGCAGATTTGGAATATGATTCTAAATCTGCCATAACTTTGCGGTTCCTGATGCTTAGATATGAAAGAGAAGGATTTATAACGGTTTGGCTTGGTAAAAGTTGATAATAAAAAGCGAGGAGTTTTATATGGATTATATTTCACGAGCTTTGGAAGAAAGACTGAAAAGATACGAAAAAACATATAAGGCGGTATTGGTGACGGGAGCAAGACAAGTGGGCAAATCTACCTTGTTAAAGAAAGTGTTTCCTGACAGGCGGTATATTTCTCTGGATGACCCGTTTATTGAACAGCAGGCGAGGGAGGCCGGGGATATGTTTTTGACGTTGAATCCGCCGCCAGTGACGATTGACGAAGTGCAGAGGGCACAAGAGCTGTTTCGATATATAAAAATCAAATGTGACGAGAGTGAGAATAAGGGACTGTTTTGTTTATCCGGGTCACAGCCCTTTCAGTTGATGCGGCATGTTTCGGAGTCGTTATCCGGAAGGATTGGTATTGTTGAACTTTCAGGACTATCCATGCGTGAATGTATGAAAGATACGTTTAACCGACACTTTCTTCCGACGATGGAGTATGTGCTGGAACGAAAAAAAACGCTTAAGAAACCAGAGAATATTTGGAAAATGATTCATAGGGGAGGCTATCCGGAACTTCAGGATACGGATAAAGAGTGGTCGGCCTTTTATGCGGATTATGTCAAGACATACATGGAGCGGGATATTAGGGAATTGGCGGCAGTGCAGGATTTGAATGCATTTCGGCAGTTTATGATTGCAGTAGCGGCAAGAACCGGAGAAATACTGAATTATTCCAGTATAGCTTCTGAAATAGGGAAGGACGTAGGGACGGTTAAAAATTGGATTTCCATTATGGAGGCTTCTGGAATCATCTATTTGTTGGAGCCTTACACGTCCAATATCTTAAAACGGGCGACGAAGTCGCCAAAAGTATATTTTCGGGATACGGGACTTGTGTGTTATCTTACCAGGTGGCTTACGCCGGAAAATTTGGCCTACGGGGCGATGAGCGGCCATATATTCGAAACGTTCGTCGTGTCAGAAATATTAAAATCATTTTCGAATGAGGGAATGGATTATCGGCATTTCGTATCCTTTTATCGAGGACGTGATAAGAAAAAAGTAAAAGAGGATGGGAAGACGATAGAGGTAGAGGCGGAGATTGATTTGATTATTGAGGAGAACGGGACGCTGTATCCGATAGAAATAAAAAAGAATGCGGAGGCCAAGGCGATTATGACGGCGGCGTTTTCTGTATTGGATCAAATCCCCGGGAAAAAAAGAGGGACTGGGGCGGTCGTGTGCAATTGTCCAGACGTGGGGGCGTTGCGGGAAAATATATTGCAGATTCCGGTTTGGTATATATAAGGGAGCGTCTTTTGTAGAACTGGTCGCGTTCTTGAATTGTTGGAAAAAATGATTATGGAGGGGACGGTGCGGGTGATTTGATTGATGCGAGACTGGAAGCGGCGTTTGCCGCGCAGGAGGCGGAGGATGCGTACAGACTTGCGGAAGGCTTGGAAGAAGCCATAGGCGAGGAGTTTGAGGATGCCGAGCGTATTAGGGAGAGAATAGATTACTGGGCGGGGATGAGTGCTCATTTGGGCCGCCGCCATGCAATCACCGAAGCGGAGAAGGTTCTGGCATTTTCCATTCAGGAAACACTGGTACGGGTCTCGGCGGAATTTAGTATCCGCAAGCATACGACTTGTCAGACACCGTATTTTCACGGACATGACTTTTATGAAATGATTTATGTGTGGAGGGGACGGTGCGGCCAGAAAATCATGGGAGACAAGGAGGAATTGAGCTTGTCCGAGGGAGATTTGTGCATCCTGACACCGGGGATGGTACATGCCATGCTGCCTTGCGGCGCGGGGGACGTCATTTTGAAAATCATCATTCCATGTCCGTTGATGCGAAGGATGTTTCAATTTATGGAAGAAAGCGAGGGGGGAGCGCAAAGAGAAAGTTCAATGGATTTCGGGAAAAGGGACGAAGATTCGTTTTTTGAGTTTCTAAGAAAAAATGACGGGATTTATACGTTTCGTGGCGCGCCGGACGTGAAACTGCAAAGGGAGCATTTGATGGATTCGCTGATACATGAGACC
>CATLEQ010000206.1 GCA_949915905.1 uncultured Lachnospiraceae bacterium
CGCGGATTATGCGGGGGTTTTGTATTATTCGTCCGAGTTTGGCATATCCGCGGAGGAAGTGTTGATGATCGAGGCCAATTCCGAGAATCAGGTGCAGGAAATCCGAGATACCGTGGAGGCCAGGCTGGAGAGCAGGAAGGCGAACTTTTCGGATTATGCGCCGGAACAGGCGATGATGATTGAGAGGGCGGCGGTAATCGTGCGGGGAAGGTATGTTTTTGTGGCCGTTTCGCCGGATGCCGAGCAGTACGCGGCCGTGTTTCGCAAGAGCCTCTAATGCAAATAGATATGTTTAGGAAGAGGAAACTACATGCAATTTAGCAGTATTACATTTATATTTTTATTTTTGCCGATTACGGTGGCAATCTATTACTTCGTTCCGCAAAGGTTTAAAAATCCCGTAATGCTTGTCGCCAGCGTGTTGTTCTATGCGTGGGGAGAGCCGGAGTACGTGCTTTTACTGGTACTGTCCACCGTGTTTAATTATTTTTGTGCGAGGGACGTCGAAGAAAAGCAGGGCGAGCCCTGGTTGGCGAGGAGAAGCCTTTTGTCGGCGGTCGTGGTCAACTTGCTGATTTTAGGATATTTTAAATATTATGGGTGGCTTTTGTCGACGTTTAATGAATTGTTTTCCGTGTCCATTCCGTATCGCGAGCTTTCCCTGCCAATCGGGCTTTCGTTTTATACCTTGCGGGCACTTGGATATCTCGTGGACGTGTATCGGGGGGAAGTGAAAGCGCAGAAAAACGTGTTTCATTTTGCGCTGTATATGATGGTATTTCCCAAGTTGAATGCGGGGCCGCTTACGCCGTATGCCGTTTTTGAGCCGCAGCTTGGGCGGCGCACGGTCAATGTATACACATTGGGACGGGGCGCGTCCAAGTTTATTTGCGGACTGGCGAAAAAGGTGATTTTGGCAGACCGGATGGGCGAGGTGTTTGCCCAGGTGTTCGCGTTCCAGATGGAGACATTTTCCATATTGACCGCCTGGGTCGGCTGTGTCGCCTTTGCGTTTCAGATTTATTTTGATTTTAGCGGGTATTCCGACATGGCGCAGGGATTGGGCATGATGTTTGGATTTGAACTGGGCATCAACTTCCGTTACCCGTATACCGCGAAGAGCGTGTCCGAGTTTTGGCGTAAGTGGCATATTTCGCTGGGAAATTGGTTTCGGAAATATGTATATGTACCTTTGGGCGGCAATCAGGGAGGTTTTGGCGTGCATGCCCGAAATATCCTGGTTGTCTGGTTGTTGGTCGGGCTGTGGCATGGGGCGAAGTGGAATCTGCTATTGTGGGGACTTTATTTTGCCGTGATATTGATTTTGGAAAAATATGCATGGGGCAATCGACTTGCCGGGTTCCCGGATTTCGTGCAGCACGCTTACACGTTTATTGCGGTTTCGGTGGGATGGGTCTTGTTTTTCGCACCGAACACCGGTTATGCGATGGATTATCTGGAAATCATGTTTGGATTTGGCAGACGCAGCCTGGTGGACCAGCAGTCCTTGTATTTGATTATCACGCATTGGCTGTTGTTCATCATTTGCGTTTTGTGCGCGTCCATGCGGGGATGGGATTTGTTCCGCACGATGACGGAAAGCTATAGAAACGTGGTGGTTCGGCGTTTGGCGGTCAGCGTGTTTTATCTGTTGCTGTTGATTGTATGCATCGCGTTCGTGGTGACGGAGGAATGTACCCCGTTTTTATATTATGCAATATAGCGGCTACAAGCCGTTAAGGTGGGATTATGCAAAAAAAAGTAAGGAAAAGAAGAAAGAGAGTCATAGACGGCATCATGGGAATCTTGCTGTCGGCGGTCATATTGCTGGTGATGGCGTGGAACGTTTTGGCGCCTGACAAGGAACTGTCCGTGGAGGAGAGCCGGGTGCTGGCGCAGCGGCCAAAGTTATCCATAAACAGCCTGCTGTCGGGAGAATTTATGGAAAAATACGACGCATATTTATCAGACCAGTTTGCGGGACGGAACTTGTGGCGGAACCTTAGGGTGGCCGTTGGAAGAATCAGCGGCGAACGGCAGGAAAACGGCGTGGTTTTAGGGGACGGCGGGCAATTGTTCGACATACCAAAGTCCCCGAATCAGGAGACGCTTACGGAAACGCTTGCGGCACTTGGGACGTTTGCGGAAGGGCATTCGGAAATGAACGTCTATATGATGCTCGTGCCGGACGCGGCGACCGTATTGACGAGTAAGCGTCCGTACCTGGCCGCGTTTCCGGATCAAAATCCTATGATTACGCAGGTGAAGCGGGGACTTTCCGATTCTGTAAAATGGATTGACGTGACGGAAATTTTGGGACAACACAGTGAGGAAAAGATATATTATCAGACGGATAAACACTGGACAAGCCTGGGGGCATATTATGCGTTCAGTGCGTCCGCGGAGCAGCTGGGAATTTCTGGCGGCACGGCCAATGAATATGCGGCGTACCCGATTACGACGACGTTTAATGGGGAATTGTCATCAAAAAGCGGGTATTGTCTGGACGTGCGGGAAGAGATAGACATTTATGTGCCAAAAGGCAGGGACAATGACGTGGTGGTCAATTACGTGGATGAGCAGAGGAAGACGACTTCGCTCTATGATTCTTCCTGCCTGGAGGGCAGCGACCAGTATGAGGTGTTCCTCGGCGGTGACACTTCCGTGATTGACATTCGGACGGCATCGGAGAACAGTCGGCGGCTTCTGATTGTCAAAGATTCCTTTGCCAATTGCTTCATTCCGTTTTTGGCACCGCATTTCCGGGAAATCGTGGTGGTGGATCCGCATTATTATAGCGGAACGCTGCAGGAGTTGCTTGGAACGTACCGCATCAGCGACGTATTGTTTTTGTATAGCGGAAATGGATTTTTCCAGGACAATAGCCTGAGCGGGGTGCTGGGAAATGGATGATACAAAAAAGGCGGGGATGAAAAATGGGGAATAAAATGAGCCGTGAATTCATACAAAAAAGTGAACCGGTGCGGCTCAATAAATTTTTGAGTGAGTCCGGGGTATGCTCCCGCAGGGAAGCGGACAAACTGATTGAGAGCGGAAGCGTGAGTGTGGACGGAGTTCGTGCGCAGATGGGGATGAAGGTGTCACCCGGCCAGGACGTGCGCGTGGGAAAGCGAAAAGTCGGCCGGATGGACGAGATGGTGGTGCTGGCGGTAAACAAGCCCCGGGGCATTGTTTGTACGGAAGACAGAAGGGAGCGAAAAAGCATCGTGCGTTTTCTCGATTATCCAATCCGTGTGACATATGCCGGACGGTTGGACAAGGATTCGCGGGGGCTTTTGCTGATGACGAACAATGGCGACATCATTAACAAGATGATGCGGGCCGGAAACAGTCATGAGAAAGAGTACAAGGTGACGGTGGACAGGGAAGTCACGGACGAATTTCTTGCGCGGATGTCGCAGGGGGTAAGGATTCTGGATACCGTGACCAGGCCGTGCGAGGTACAAAAAATCGGCAAGTTTACATTTTCCATCATTCTGACGCAGGGGCTCAACCGCCAGATACGCAGGATGTGCGAGGCACTGGGGTACGAGGTGAGAGACCTGGTACGGGTGCGGGTGATGAACATCAGACTGGGAAACCTAAAGGACGGGGCGTACCGGCGTTTGAGTGACGAAGAACTGGACGAATTATATGAGTTAATCAAGGATTCGTCAAATGCCCCATATAAGGCGCCGGGGAGGGAAGAGGAAGAATAATCCTATTTGAAAAGGGGAAGGAAAGGACAGGCCGGAAATGAACCGGCGGGTGTATGGGAATGGACGAGAAGAAACGACGAATGTTGGAATTGGTGGAGCTTTTGAATCATGCACGCCGTGTCTATGAACAGGAAGATACGGAAATCATGAGCAATTTTGAATATGACAAATTATATGACGAGCTTCTTGCGTTGGAGCAAGAATTAGGGACGACTTTGGCATCGAGTCCGACCGTTAACGTCGGCTACGAAGTGTTAAGCGAGTTGCCCAAGGAACGCCACGAACGGCCGATGCTTTCGCTGGACAAGACGAAGGAGGTCGAGCGGCTCAAAGAGTTTTTGGGCGGGCAGAAGGCCGTGATTTCATGGAAAATGGATGGACTGACCATCGTGCTCACTTATCAGGGCGGGACGCTTTCAAAGGCGGTCACCCGTGGAAACGGCGAGGTTGGCGAGGTCATCACGAATAACGCGAAGGTGTTTAAAAACGTCCCGCTGCACATTCCTCACCAGGGCGAACTCGTGCTGCGCGGGGAGGCGATTATCGGATACCGGGATTTTGAGAAAATCAACGAGCAGATCGAGGACGTGGATGCCAGATACAAAAATCCGCGTAACTTGTGCAGTGGTTCCGTGCGACAATTAAGCAACGAGGTGACGGCAAAGCGTAATGTGCGTTTCTATGCCTTTACGCTGGTGCGCGCCGAGGGCGTGGAGTTTGAAAATTCCCGGGCGAGGCAGCTTGCATGGCTTGGAGGGCAGGGCTTTGAAGTGGTGGAACACCACATGGTCACGGCGGAGAGCGTGGAGGAGGAAGTGCAGTGGTTTTCCAATCAGATTGCGAAGAATGATTTCCCGTCCGACGGTCTCGTGCTGGTGTATGATGACATTGCCTATGGACAGTCACTGGGAACGACGGCAAAGTTTCCCAGGGACTCGTTTGCCTTCAAGTGGGCGGACGAGATTCGTGACACGACGCTTTTGGAGATTGAGTGGAGTCCTTCCCGGACGGGATTGATTAACCCGGTTGCCATTTTTGAACCGGTGGAGTTGGAGGGAACGACGGTTTCCCGGGCGAGCGTGCACAATTTAAGTATCATGGAAGAGCTGGAGCTGGGCATTGGCGATACCGTGCAGGTATACAAGGCGAATATGATTATTCCGCAGATTGCCGAAAATCTGACCCGCAGTGGAAAGATGGAAATTCCGAAAGCATGTCCGGTGTGCGGCGGGGCGACAAAGATTTCCATGGAAAATGAGACGAAGACCTTATATTGTACCAATCCGCAGTGTCAGGCGAAGCAGGTGAAGGCGTTCGCCCTTTTTGCCAGCCGGGACGCGTTAAACATCGAGGGGCTTTCGGAGGCGACGCTGGAGAAATTTATCCTTAGTGGATTCATCAAAGACTTTGTGGATATTTTCCATTTGGATCGTTATGAAGAAGAAATTAAGAACATGGAAGGGTTTGGAGAAAAATCGTACGTCAATCTGCAAAACAGCATTGAGCGGGCGAGGGAGACGACGTTGCCGAGACTGGTGTACAGCTTGGGAATTTTAAATATCGGACTGGCCAACGCGAAGGTGATTTGCAAGGCTTTGGGCAATGACCCGCAGCGGATTGTAAATGCCACGCAGGAAGAGTTAAATGACATTTCCGGGGTGGGCGGCGTGATTGCGGGGACGTTCGTGGATTATTTCGCAGAAGAAGCGCATCGGGACTTGTTTTGTCGATTGCTCTCGGAGGTGAAGCTTCCCGCAGAGGAAGAAGCGGCAATGGCGGCGCAGGTTTTTGAAGGAAAGAATTTTGTGATTACCGGGAGCGTTGTGCATTTTGCAAACCGCGGCGAGGTGAAGGAAGTGATTGAGGCGAGGGGCGGCAAGGTGACCGGCTCGGTGACGTCAAAGACGGATTATTTGATTAATAATGACGTGCAGTCGACTTCTTCTAAGAATAAAAAGGCAAGGGAATTGGGAATTCCGATTCTATCCGAAGAAGATTTTTTGGCGATGCTGGAGTAAGGAATGGATGCCCCCGTGAACGGTAACGGGCAGATACCTATTTAGAAAATATTCATTTGTATATTATGCGGTTTTCCGATATACTATAGGGGGTACAGAAGGATGGCAGTTCGACAGGTCTGCGCATTTACTGCGCTGACCGTACGAAAACATGATGGAGGATATGGCATATGGCCCTCGCGAAGCGATTTTAATGGCCATATGCCGTTACGGTTCAGCCTTGGCTGAACTGTAATACGGGAGGATGAGAATATGTCTGAAAATGATTTTACACTAGTTGACACGGAAGAAGAGCAGGAAGAGAAAAAGGAAGTGCAGTCCGCACAAGACGAGGATGACAAGGAGAACGAGTACGAAAAGATTTGTTTTATCTGTCACCGTCCGGAGAGCGTGGCAGGGCCGATGATGTCCCTTCCAAACAATATCACCGTCTGCAAGGATTGTATGCAGAAGAGTTTTGACGTGATGGCGGGAGGAAACTTTGACTATGGTCAGATTTTGAATAACTTGAACCTGCAGGGCTTTAGCATACCGGGAATTCAGTTTATGAATCTGTCGGAAGTGGAAAACGGGATTCCGCCGAAGCAGAAGATTAAAAAGAAAAAGAAAAAAGAGACGAAGAAATTTAAAAAACTGGACATCCATGACATTCCGGCGCCACATAAGATCAAGGCGCGCCTTGACGAGTACGTGGTAGGGCAGGAGCATGCGAAGAAGGCCATGTCGGTGGCGGTTTACAACCATTACAAGCGGGTGGCGACGGACACCATGGATGATATAGAGATTGAGAAGTCCAACATGTTGATGATCGGACCGACCGGGTGCGGCAAGACGTTTTTGGTAAAGACCCTGGCCAGGCTCCTGGACGTGCCGCTGGCGATTACGGACGCGACCTCCCTGACCGAGGCGGGATATATCGGGGACGATATCGAGAGCGTCGTGTCAAAGCTCTTGGCGGCGGCGGACAATGACGTGGAGCGTGCCGAGCAGGGGATTATTTTTATTGACGAGATTGACAAGATTGCCAAGAAGCGAAGCACGAACCAGCGCGACG
>CATLEQ010000207.1 GCA_949915905.1 uncultured Lachnospiraceae bacterium
AATGACGATGTCTATTTTTGCTCTGTGTTATGTTCCTCGAGATATTTTCTCATGTCCGCGCGAACTTCGTTGGTAATCGGGTAAAACTTATAGATGAAGCAGGAAACCACGCCCAAAATGCAGGGGGTCAGTCCCATGATTACGATAAACCAGTTCAGCATGGCAGGCATGTTGGCCAAATCTCCGGCATAATCTCCGGTGACGGAATCCACCTGGTATCCGATCACAATCAGAATCGCACCCACCAGTGCGGAGGAGAGGGCGGTCTGCGCCTTTTCCAGGAACTTGTTTAAAACGCCGGTCAGCGCGGAACGATCCTTGCCGGTCTTGTAGATGGTATAATCCATGATTTCCATTTCTACGGTGGACTGCGGAACGAAATCCGTGCCGATGGCCAGGGCCATGATAAACATGCCGAGGAAAAACAGCCATGGATTTTTACTCAAGATACCCGTAATCTGTGCGAAGAAAAGGATTCCGCCGCCAATGGCCTGCAAAAGCAGCAAGAGGCGGGTCAGCCGGATGGGAGACCCCAGTTTCTTCATCAAAGGCCCGGCGATAAAGGAGCCGAGCAATAGGGGCAGCATCATCATCAGGGATACAATCAAAGAATACATGCCGAATTTTCCCATGTCGACCTGGCCGGTAGTCAGATCCGCGCAAAATCCCCATTTTATATAATAAACCGGAGTGGCGAACAACAGCGTCCAGATAAATCCGGCAAAAATATTTTTCACGAAGTGAATCACCATGGCCTTGTTTACCTTGAATAATTCGAAGAAGTCGCTTAATTTGACTTTTTCATCCTCCTCTTGTGCCACGATGTGTTTTTCTTTTACCATGAACCAGCCGACGATGGAAATGACGGCACTGATGGCGACTGCCACGAGGGCCAAAATCATGAATGCGGTGTTATAGCTTCCGACAACCTGGTAAATGGAAACCGCGATGGCGGTCATGCCGGCACCAATCATGCCGAGCACCATGACCCAGAGCCTGGGCCCGATTACCAGTTTCGCCCGCTCGTTGACATCGTCCGTCATGGTACGGTACAAAAGGTTTCCGTTGTTAAACGAAGTGCCGATGTCATAAAGTAAATAGAAAAAGATAACCCAGACGGTCACCAGGACGGGGCTTTTGGCAACGCCTGCCGGCATGGAATAAAGGCAAATGGTGCCGATGGCGGTAAAAATAATGCTAATCATGAAAAATGGCTTATATTTTCCATGTTTTCCAATCTTGCCGTTGTCCATGATGAATCCCTGGATCGGGTCGTCCACCGCGTCAAAAATTCTTGCCACCAGCAAAAGAATCGTGGCCAATGTCGCGCCCCATGCACCCAGACCGGCATAATCCGTCATGTATTGCATAAACATGGTGGACATGAAAATGGCCGCGATGCCTCCCGTGGTGGAGAGGGCCGTGACACCAAAACATTCCTTAAATCCGACCGCTTCCGGGTTTCGTTCTTTTTTCTTGCTCATAAGTAATCCTCCTCAAATGTTTTTACTTTTGTCTCATTCTCATTATAAGGGAATTTATAAGAAAAAAGCATATATTTTCTCCTTTTTTTATATAAATTCTATTACTATTTGACTTCTATGCGCAATGAATAGAAAATACGCCGTAAAAATGGCCGTCAAAAAGAGACTTTGGTAACATCGTGTTCGGAAGACAAAAAATCGCTTGTTTTTTGTGCGTGACGGTATTTCAAGGGGGACATCCCATAGGCTTCCTTAAACTGGGCGCACATGCTGCTGGTGGAAGGAAAGGCCAGATAGTGCGCGATATCCCCTATGCCCGCCTCGGAATATTTGAGCAAATTGGCGGCCGCCGTGAGCTTCTCCTGGAAAATGTACTTTTTGATGCTGGTTTTCGTTTCCTGCTGGAATTTTGCAGCCAGGTACGAATAACTGATGTTGAGTTCCTTTGCAATGGCGGATACGGAGAGCTTTTTCGTCAGGTGGCCGGCGATATAGTTTTTGCAGCGTTCGACATCCAAATCTCTTGTTTGTTTCTTTTGCGTTTCGCGGACGGCACGGCAAAAGCTGTCAACGCTTTGATTTCCAATCTGCAGCAATTCGGTCGTTTCCTGGCACTGGGCACATTTTTGTAAAAATAAGTCGGATATTTCGTATGCCCTGGCGGGAGGAAGCCCGCCTTCGATGGCGGCCCTGGTGGAGAGTACGATTTGTGAGACCATCGTGTATTCCATTTGTTTAAATGTGTTTTCCTTTGCCAGGACTCCCACTTGGTCCAAAAGAGTCGGTCCGCGCTCGAGCCATTCACTTGCCATGTTTTTCCCGCTTCGAATCCCCTGATACCATTTTTGCTCGACTTGATAGGATAAGTGGGTTCGTTCTTCATTCTCCGTGTCAAGCCGATTCATCATCAGGTCAAATTCGAGCAGTTTTCGGTTTGAGGGGTCGCTTAAGATGTCATATTGCTTTCCGGTAAGGCAATAGTAGACAAGAGACACGACGGGGAAGCTTTCTGCAAAGGTCAATTCCTTTAATGGAAAATCCTTTCGATGAATTTTCTGCTGATGAAGAAAATGGCGTTCTTGCGTGAAAGACAAAGGTTCCGCGTGAAGAGGGCCAAGGACGTAGAGCTGCTTTTCGTCTTCAAAGCCCCAGTAATAAAGATTGGTTTTTTCGTCAATATAGATGGCCGGAGCCTGCCTTTCCCTGGTTTGGACTCGAAGCTGTTCCAGAAGGGGGGTTGTGACGGCTTTTTCCGCCTCTTCGCAGAAAGCGGGAATGGAAAGCGGGCGGTCTTCCCCGTCAAATAAAAAGAGCAGGATTTGCCAATTGTCCCAGATTAGTTTTGTCATGACGCTTATCTCCAACATGTTTTTATCCCTCCGTAATGCCATATGGTGCTGTTTGTAGTTATGGTATCATAGCTTTGGTGGATTATCAAGAGAGAAGGGGATACCCGTTACAATCGTTACTCTTCAGCCCGCGCTGGCGCGGCATTGAATTGTAAGGATGTTGACTTCGAAGGGCGGGGTATGGTAGAATTCCCCATAAGAAGCGAAAGAAAAAGAGGGAAAGAGATACCATGGATAAATTTGCAGTGATTGACACGGAGACGAATTGGAATGACGAGGTGATGTCGATTGGGGTGATTGTCGCTGACGTAAAAACCAAGAGGAAAATAGATGCGGTATATTATGTCATTGACCCGGAATACAAGGTGGGCGGAATGTTTGCAGGGGAATTGTGGCTTGGTGAAAAGTATGCCCGCGTCACAAGCCGAAGCCGTGCGTTAAAAGAAATCAAAGAGTGGCTGAACACGCATGGCGTGCGGAAGCTATTTGCCTATAACGCGTCGTTTGACAAACGGCATTTGCCGGAATATTTAAAATATGAATGGTACGACATCATGCGTCTGGCGGCGTATCGTCAATATAATCCGGCCATACCGGATTCCGCGGATTGTTGTAAAACCGGAAAGCTGAAGCGGGGATACGGGGTGGAGGACGTGCTGAAAATGCTTCGGAAAAATCAGAAGTATAATGAGACACACAACGCCGTCCTGGATGCGCAGGATGAACTGGAAATCATGCAATTGTTGGGGCACGGACTCGAAATGTATGATGTTGCACGTCTTAAGTGAAAGGATATTTACAAGCAAAATCGAAGAAATGGAAATTATTTTGATGAAATTTTGGAGCGTATGGAAAAGGAGTAAGTGATGGAACGAATTGAGTTGAAGCTTTGTGACATCCAGGGGCGGCTGTTTGAAAATTCTTTTGAGGAAGGTTACGACAGTGAAAATTTTATTCGCCGTTTTATGAATTCGACAGTCGCGGCATGCCTGGACTCCAGGTATAATCGGATGCAATGGGCGGGTGAGGAATATTTGATGGAAGAATTGCAAGAGGAAGAAAGCCTGACCCAGGGTGGCGAGGTTTATCAGAAGGATGTTCTGTTTTGGATTGGATATGTGTATCGGTATTGGCATTATTATACAGGCGAGAGTAGTAAAAAAATTGTTCGCATTGCTCCGGTGCGAACGATGCGCAGAAATTATATGATGTTTCATACGATGGATCCGGAGATGGCGATAGAAGATTTGAAGGAGATATATGAGCAGAAACATTCGAGGAAATAGATTCAGTTATTCGAAAAACTTGGATAATTATTTGAGGTGGAAAATTTTGTGAAAGTATTCATTTATCATGGAAGAGAAGAGGGGGCACTATGAAACAGAAAATACTGATTGTCGAGGATGACCCTGTAATACGGTCCGAGCTTATGGTACTGTTGGAGGGGAATGGTTACGAGGTCTTTGCCGTCACGGATTTTTCCAACGTTATGGAGTGTGTGAAGTCCTTTCAGCCCCATTTGATTTTACTGGATATCAAACTTCCACAAGAGAGTGGTTTTTCACTTAGTTCCAAAATCCGCGCTTTTTCCGATGTTCCGATTGTTTTTGTGACGAGCTGTAATACGGACATGGATGAGTTAAACAGCATTATGCTGGGTGGGGACGCCTTTATTACAAAGCCATACAATACGGCAATTCTTCTGGCGAAGATCGCATCCTTGTTGAAACGGGCGTATCCCGTGCGGGGGAATGAGACGCTGTCCTATCAGGGAGCAGTGCTTCACCTGGATGGCGGAAAGATCGAGTATGAGGGGCGGCAGGTTGATTTGACGAAAAATGAATTGAAAATTTTGTGCTATCTTTTCCGGCACGCCGGGACAATCTGTGCCCGTGCCGATATCGTAGAGTACTTGTGGGATCATAAGCTCTATGTGGACGACAATGCGTTGAGCGTCAATATCAATCGGATCCGGGAAAAACTGTCCGGCATCGGGTTGACGGATTTTATCAAGACGAAGCATCGTCAGGGGTATGTGCTATGAATGGAAAGCTTTATTGGAAACAACAGTTGCCGTCTCTGCTCATTCATCTTCTCTGTATGGCGGGAATGGCAACATTTTTATGGGTAATCGGAAATCATGTCGATGTCATAATTCTGATTCTGGTCGCGTGGATTGTCATATTGGCGGTCTGCCTGGTGATATCGTATTATGAACGAAGCAGGCAGATGAAGAGGCTGCTTATGTTGGCGGAACGGTTGGAGGAACGGTACTTGCTCTCGGAAGTAATGGAAAAACCAAGGCGTGCCGACGACCAGGTGTATTACCAGTTATTGAAAATGGCCGGGAAATCCATGCTGGAGCAAATCGGGGAGGTCAGGCGGGAGCGCGCGGAGTATAAGGAATACGTGGAGCAATGGATACATGAAATCAAGACGCCGATTACCGCCATGAAGCTGCTTTGTGAAAACCATCGTTTTGAACTGACAAACGAATTATTAGTTGAATTGGAGAAAACAAACCGCTTCACCGAGCAGGCTCTTTATTACGCCCGCAGTGAGCATACGGAGAAGGATTACTCCGTGCGGGAGATTCGCTTGTTTGACGTTGTCCACCAGGCAATCGCCGAAAATAAATATTTGCTTTTACAACACAAAGTTCGGCTGGAGTTGCAGGAGACGGAGGATACAGTGTATTCGGATGAAAAATGGGTGTGCTTCATTCTCAACCAGCTCATCGTGAATGCAATCAAGTACCGAACCGCACGGCCTATGTTGGAAATTTATGTCGAGCACCGGGAAAACAAAAATGTCTTATGTGTGCATGACAATGGCATGGGGATTGAAGCAAGCGACCTGCCCCGAATTTTTGAAAAGGGATTTACCGGAAAAAATGGGAGAAAGGCGGCGCAAAATGCGACAGGCATTGGATTGTATTTATGCAAGCGGCTGTGTGACAAGCTGGATATTGGGATTTCTGCGGATTCCGTGGGGAACGGTGACGGTACGACCATCCGGCTTTCATTTCGAATGAATGACTTTATCCAACGAGTGTAAGGGAAAAGTAATCTTCTACGTTACAATCCACGGCCGGTTAGGCCGTGAATTGCAATCTTCTTACATTTTTGTTAGAACTTCGTAAGAAAACTTGATACAAACGGCGGCTGTTTTCTTGTACAATGAGACTGACACAAGAAAACGAGGTGGACGAATATGAAAGAAATTTTAAAATTGGAGCATATCCAGAAGTATTATGGCAATCAGGGAAATGTCACAAAAGCGATTGACGACATTAGTTTTTCTGTGAATGCGGGGGAGTTCGTTGGCATCATGGGGGCGTCCGGATCTGGTAAAACGACGCTTCTGAACTGTATTTCCTCGATTGATACCGCCAGTGCCGGACACATATATTTGGACGGAGCCGACGTGACAGAGATCAAGGCGAAGGATCTGGCACGTTTTCGCAGGGAAAACCTTGGTTTTATTTTTCAGGATTTTAATTTGTTGGACACGTTGACGATTTCGGAAAATATTGCCCTGGCACTTACCATCAACAAGGTGCCTGTACGGAAAATTGACGGAAAGGTGCGCGAGATGGCGGCGAACTTGAACATCACGGACATTTTGGACAAATATCCGTATCAAGTATCGGGTGGTCAAAAACAGCGTTGTGCCTGCGCCAGGGCAATGATTCATAAGCCGAAGCTGATTCTGGCCGACGAGCCGACCGGGGCGTTGGACAGCCGTTCGTCACAGATGCTATTGTCAACGATTCAAAGCATCAATGAGCAGCTTGGCGCGACGGTTCTCATGGTGACGCACGACGCGTTTTCTGCCAGCTATGCGAGCAGGATTTTATTTTTGAAAGACGGGTCGATTTTCACGGAAATACGAAAGGGAAATGACGGTCGGACCGTATTTTTCGAAAAGGTACTCGACGTCCTCACCATGATGG
>CATLEQ010000208.1 GCA_949915905.1 uncultured Lachnospiraceae bacterium
CAGGAGGATTATCACAGCGGCCAGGAAATTTACGCCGGAGTCTTATATCAGTTGAGCGAGATATTAGATAATCCAGACCACAAATTGCGGCGGCGGGAGCTGGAACTTGTGCGGACGCAAGTGAAGGAACTGGCACAGATTTGGGAAAGCTTAAATGACGGAATCAACAATGCAGGCGGAAAGCAGAAAAAGGAAAATGACGGTAATGCAGAAAGCGCATGAGAAGATGCGGCGATTTGGTTTCACCCGGTATCGCGAGCCGGTTGAAATAGATTTACGCCAAAGAGTTCGAACAGAAAATGCCATGGCAGTTAGAATTTGACGCGTAGAAAACAAAATGAAATGGTCGTGAAATGACCGAAGAGTAACAACGGAGAACAAAAGAAAAAGGTCACAAAGTGACCAAAGAATTATAACGGAAAAACAAAATAATAAGTGCCGTAGCAGGAAGTGAAAGCACTCTAAACACAAATTCAAGGAGGTAGAATCATGAGAATTCAACACAATATTGCAGCATTAAACTCTTACAGAAACTTATCAAACAATAATAGCGCGGTTTCCAAGAACTTGGAGAAACTGTCCTCTGGTTACAGAATTAATCGTGCGGGCGATGATGCAGCAGGTTTGGCTATTTCTGAGAAGATGCGCGCGCAGATTACCGGTTTGAAGACGGCTCAGAAGAACGCGAACGACGGTATTTCTTTGGTACAGACGGCAGAGGGTGCGTTGACGGAAGTTCATTCCATGCTCAACCGTATGGTAGAGCTAGCTGACCAGTCCGCAAACGGAACCTATCAGGACGAAGTGGATCGTGAAAATCTGCAGAAAGAAGTGAAGTCCCTGCAGGAGGAAATCAACCGTATCGCGGACAGCACGAACTTCAACGGAATCAACCTGCTGGACGGCTCCTTGTCTTCCACGGGCGGGGCAACCAAGGTGACGATTAATGGCGTGCCGAGTAACAAGTCGGAAGGCGCAAAGGGCGTGTTTAAAAATCAAACAGCATTAAATGCGAATAATGTAGCCTTTGAAGAAGGCGACAAATTGGATTTCACAGTTGCGTTAAAGGACGGAACATCGCATACAATTACATTAAAGGCAGTGAAAGATGCAGATAACAAGGTTTGGCTGGAAGGAAACAGCGGACAGAGGTATAAGATTACCCAGGATACTACGGCAGGAAAGGGTAAGGCAAGTACAAAGGAAATTGATAATGCAATCTTGACGGAGCTGACTAAGACGAATGTGGCGAAAGAGTATAATATCACGTCCGATGATGCCGGAACATTCACATTCACGGCTATTGACGAGGGAACGATGACACCGGAGATTAAAGCAGTGGATGCGGATTGGACGATTGGAGCAACAAGAAGTAATGTACAGATGGGTGTTACCATTACGACCGCACCGATGGATACTGGACGTGAAATCAAAGCCGATGATTTGACGTTGTACAACGGAGAAAACTATGAGGACGCTGTGTTTACCATCAACGGGCATAAATTTGTGGTTGCGACCGGTGGCTTGGCTGGCGTTGGCCTTGGAGCCAGCGGCACGGATATGAATGCGGCCGCAGGACTGGGGTCGGATGTTACGATTTTGGTTGCTGACCAAGATGGAAACAAGGGCTTGAAGTCAGATGATGCGAACTTTAAGCAGAATATTGCCAAGATAGCCGAGGTCACCGGGCTGAAGGTAACGGATGCGATTGCAGAAGCAGGAGGAAACAAGGGACCAAATGCGGGAGAAGGTATCCGTATCAGCAGGAATTCGGACAATAACGGAGGCGGCCTGGAACTGCAGATTGGCGACACGTCCGATTCGTTTAACAAGATGCGCGTGTCCGTAAGCGACATGCACACGAAGGCGATGGGAATCAGTGATGTTGACATCAGTACCCAGCAGGGCGCGTCTGACGCGGTTGCGAGAATCAAGGATGCCATCAACTATGTATCTTCCGCTCGTGGTGACTTGGGCGCCCTTCAGAACCGTCTGGAGCACACGATTAACAACTTGAGCGTGACGGCGGAGAACATGACCGCAGCCGAGAGCCGGATTCGTGACGTGGATATGGCTGAGGAAATGATGGCTTACACGAAGAACAACATCCTCGTGCAGGCGGCTCAGGCGATGCTGGCACAAGCAAATCAGATTCCGCAGGGCGTATTGCAGCTTCTTCAGTAAGTGAGAGTTGCGTTCTGTTTACATGGAAATGTGGTCAGAAGCTTGAGAATTTTAAGGGAAACGGTAAAGTGTAATTTACTTTACTGTTTTCCGTTGAGAAAAATGTGGAATTAAACATAAGCAAAAGTCGAGACAGATTGATATTATATGTCCGCCTCGGCTTTTGCTTATGCTTAAATGATACCGCGGGTTCCTGATAACGAGATTCTTTGATTATGTGTTTGTTATGAGGGGGATGTCTTGCTACGCGGTTGTATAGTTGGGTAATTGCTTGGAAAGGTAGATGTTTGAAGTATGGCAAAAAGGAAGTATGCCCGTCCCTTGTTATCGATTGGGATAATATTTAAAAATGAAATTCGATGCTTGGAACGTTGTCTTGCCTCGCTTGCGTCTTTGCAAAAGAAAGTTCCTTGCGAGTTGATTATGGCGGATACGGGTTCGGATGACGGGAGCAGGGAAGTGGCCGCCCGCTATGCGGATGTCTTGTTTGATTTTCCGTGGATTAACGATTTTGCAGCGGCAAGGAACGCCGTGTTGGATAAAGCGACGGGAAAGTGGTATTTAAGTATTGATGCAGACGAGTGGTTGGATAAAGATGTCTCGGAGTTGGCTGGATTCTTTTATAGTTCTCATATAGAGAGTGCGGAGATTTGTTCGTTGGTCGTGCGTAATTACTATCTTTCGGATTCGGATTCGGAATACGCAGATATCCAGGGGCTCCGATTAGTACGGCGTATGCCGTGGACACGCTTTGAGGGAAGTATTCATGAAAGGTTTGTGCTGCCAGAGGGGCGAGGGTGGCATATTATGGTTCTTAGTAAAACAGTGTTACATCATGATGGCTATGTATGCATGAATGAAGGACGTGGAGAAGAAAAGGCAGAGAGAAATTTGGTACTCTTGAGAAATGAATTGGAGAAAAATCCAGAAGATTTGACGCTTTTGCTCCAATATATAGAAAGTGGAAAGAGTGCATCAGATTATCAGGATATGTTAGAGAAAGCAGTAAAGTTGGTAAAACAGAAATGTTATCAATGGAATTACGAAGGTCCGGTGGTTTTTCGCCATGCTGTGATGGACGCATATAATCACAATCCATCCAAACTGGACGAGAGGATTGCGTGTTCGCGGGAGTGGTTTCCAGATTCGTTCTTTACGCGTATTGACGTGGAATATCTTGCCTTTGGAGCCAGTTGGCAGAAAAGCGATTATGCAGAATGCATATTGCGAGGTGAGTGCTACCTTCAAGCAATAGAAGATTATCGAGGGAACCGGGGGGAACGTGTGACGTTAATGAGCAGTGCCTTGATGTTTGCATCAGTTCATGATGAGCAGCAAGTGCGAGTTTATATGTCACAAGCGTTGGTCGAAGAAGGTGAATGTCTAAGGGCATTAAAGGTTTTGGAAGAAATTGAAGGGAACTTGTCGGATGAGACGCATGTGGGGTATTTACGTTTCGCGTTGTCGCGGATTCAATCAGAAAGTGAATGTGATACCTCGCTCGTGATAAGAAATATTTATAAAAAAAATCAAGGCGGGCAATTCTGGAATGCATTTGCGCGGGAAAGTATTCAGCTGTTTACGAAAATGTATCGAGAAAAAGAGCGGGAGTCGGAAAAGTATTATCGCCCGGCGTACACCTTGTTTCTCCCGCTTGCGGATGTGTGTGACTTGGGACGTGCCGCCGCAGTGCTGGAAACGGATGATTCGAGGAAAATGGAAAAGCTTCTTTGTAAAGTGGAGAACTGGGAGCAATTTCCCGTGGAAGTATTGTTTCATGCGCTTTGCCATGGCGGCATGTTTCCGATTGTAGGCTTGCCTTTGAATCTGGAGAGAATGGACGGCATGGTCGGAACGCTTGTCGCAGGGCGCGACAATCTGGAACTTGTCAGACTTGCGGGGGGCGCATTGCGGGATAGTATGCCAGAAACAAGCATGTTACGGAAACGTGCGTTGCAGGAAAGTGTGCCGGAAGCAAGCACGATACAAGTGGACGTGCGGCAAGACGGCACGGGGGAGGAAACCGTTTCGAAAACTTTCCAACAAATCGTGTGGAACCAACGATTTGCCTATGCCTTGTTAAATGCCTTTGACTGGAAAGACGAGGGTGACGGTCTGGTGGTCGTGCGTTACTTTGCACGGGCCGAGAAAGAATTTTTGGGAAAGGTTTATAGCCCGGAGGCGATGAAGGAGGAGAATTTATCGTTATTACAAAGCGAGCATCGTTTTGGTTGGCGTTGTGCCGATGCGTTTGAAGTGCTGGATGCGGGTGATTTTGCAGGATACGTGAAAAAACTTCGGGAAGCCCTTGGTGACAGCCCAGAGACGCGGTACGTGGCAGAATATTTGTTAAATCATACACCGCAGCTTCAAGAAGGACAAAAACGGCAGAGGGAAAACGCGTCGCCGGAACTTCTCGCGTTGGCTGAGCAGGTAAAGGCGATTTTGGCGAATTATGCGTCGGATGACCCGATGGTGATGGCTTTGAAAGAAAGTGAAGCGTTTCAAAAAGTGGCGTGGTTAATTGAAGAGGAGGAAGAGTTGTCAGCTGCAAGGTGATTGAGAGTAGGAAGAGGAAGTATTGACATGTTGAAAAATCAAGAGATGGCGAGTCAAATATTGGACATGATAGAGACGGCATTGGAGGCTTCGGTTTTGATGACGGAATATCTGGAAAATGGAAAAAAACAAGAAGCCATGCAAACGGGAAATGCATTATGTCGTTTTGTGGGGGAGATTTATAATGTTTCAGGGAAATTAAAGGAAGAGGAGAGTGCGCTAAACCTCCCAGCCGCATCGAAATCGGTTGAGATTTCTGCTGGAAGAATCGTGGAGATTGCAAAGGAAGACTCGTTTAAAGCCTGCCATAAGATTGAATTTGAATTGATTCCTCTTTTGGAAGAAATGCGAATAAATTTTTACTATTGGGGGATGGTGTACCCAGATGAAGATAAGATGAAGTTGTATCGCGAGCATGAAATGGCATTTTTGGCAAAAAACCATTATCAGGAAGAGGCAGAAAGAAGTGGAAAGTATAAGTATGAACTGAGTATCGCAGTGCGTGCTTATAATAAGTTGGAGTATACAAAGCAGTGTTTAAACAGTCTCTTGGAAAACTTACCAGAAGATATCAGTTACGAACTTATTCTTGTCAATCATGGCTCAAATGATGGAACAAAGGAGTTCTTTGAAAGTATTCATCCAGATAAACAACTGGATATCACGGTAAATGGCGGCGGAGCACAAGCAGTGCGTAGGATTACGGAAGGAAGATTTCTTCTGGGAATAAGTAATGACGTGGTCGTAACGAAAAACGCAATTCGTAATCTATATGAATGCATAAACTCGGACGAGAAGATTGCATGGGCGGTTCCGGCGACTTCAAATGTTTCAAATCTGCAGACGTTGGTATCGGCAAATTATACAAACAAAGAAGAAATGGTGGCGTTTGCATGTAAAAACAATGTGCCAGACCGATATAGATGGGAACAACGAGTCCGGTTGTGCGACCCGATTTCTATATGCCGCCAGTCGTTTTTTAATAAGGTCTTAGATGGATACCATTTTGTGGAAGGCAATAAGGAACAAATGTTTCCAGATGATAAGCGCGCATTGTTCGTGAGGAGAAATGGGTATAAGATGTACTTGGTAAAAAATGCGTATTGCCATCATTTTGGAAGTGTAACATTGAAAAATGAGACGACGGAGGAGACCTATATAAGGGGGCGAAAAAATTTCAAGGCGGTGTTTGGAGTGGATCCGTGGTCGACGGGGTTTTGCTATTCATATGCATTATTCGAAAAGCTTAAGCCGATGGAAACGGGAGTAGTGAACATTCTGGGAATCAATTGTGGATTAGGAAGTAATCCTTTAAAAATCAAAGAGGAATTAAAAGAACGAGTTCATAATGAGGAAGTTTATATAAAGAATTTGTCAATGAAAAAGGAAGTGCTCGAAGATTTACGAGGAGTCTCGGATGAGGTGTCTTATATTTCTTCTTATGGTGAAGTTGGGGCAGTGTTTGGAACATATGATTATATTATTAGCGAGGATTTCTTGGAGAAGGATGAGCAGGCTTTACGGTATGTGGGAATCTTAAGGAGAAAATGTAAGCATGGTGGCAAGATTCTTTTGGATGTTCCCATGAAAACGGCTATTTATTTAAGAAAGAATATAAAGATGGGGAAATGGTGCAAGACGATATCGTTAATAGAGGATAGGCAGAAGCAAAGGTTTTGGGTAATGTTGTATTGCTAAAGAAGTATGGGATATAAAATAGAAGGAAATGAAACTACATGAATTTTCAAGAGAACATATTTGAACAAGAATCAAAAACTGTACGAGACGTATTTCGAAGGCAAGCGGAATTGAGAGTGCGAATTTTATTTCTGGTTGAAGACAATATGCTTGTTGGCGTGGTTTCGGATGGTGACATACGTAGATTTATATTGAATGGGGGAAACTTGGATGCCCCAGCACTAGAGGCGGCCACAAGAAAACCATATATAGCGTATGATAGAGGAGAAGCAGCAAGAATACTTGCGGAGCATCCGACGTTGAAAGCGGTTCCAATT